>VBOF01000128.1 GCA_005877855.1 Nitrospirota bacterium
CCATCCGGCCTGCCCTGCCTGCGACACCGAAGCGCGCGCCTACCATCCCGGAGACGTGGCCGAGGTCCTGCTCAAGGAGCATGGCCAGTCACGCGCCATCGTGCTGTTTCCCGTCGACGTCAAAGCCGGCCAAGACCCGGCCTCTCTCGTCCGGGATTTGGTGCGCCGCGGCTTCATCAGGCTCCGAGTTCGTGACGAGATTGTGGATGTGACGGTGGAGACCGCCTCGGAGATCGCAAGCCTGTTCAAAGGCTGCCGCGAGCTGGAGGTTGTGTTGGATCGTCTCGTGCTCCGCCAGGACGACCGCGCACGCCTCGTGGACACGCTGGAGACGGCGTTTCGCGAAGGCGGTGGGCGTTGTGTCGCGGAGATCATCGGCGCGGGCCGCCGCCGGTTTTCCCAGGCTTATAGCTGCCAGTCCTGCGGGCGGACCTTCGAGACGCCTAAGCCCGCGCTCTTCTCCTTCAATCACCCGCTCGGGGCCTGCCCCGCCTGCAAGGGCTTCGGCAACATCCTGCACTACGATGAGGACCTCATCGCCCCTGACCGGACCAAGAGCCTAGCGGGCGGCGCCATCGAGCCGTGGACGAAGCCCTCGGCCGACTGGTGGCAGAAGCAGATGTTGCTGGCCTTCAAACGACGCGGCTTTGACATCGCAAAGCCCTACAACAAGCTCACTCAAACCGAACGGAAACTTCTCTGGGAAGGAGAGGGCAAGCTTGAGGGAATCAACGACTTTTTCGAGTACCTCGAGGGCAAGCGCTACAAACTGCACGTGCGCGTGATGCTCAGCCGCTACCGCAGTCCGGTCTCCTGCGACACCTGCAAGGGGACCCGCCTGCGCCCCGAGGCGCTGGCCGTGCGGGTCGGCGGTCGGACCATCGCCGAGGTTGCGGACCTGACCATCGCCGCCGCAGCCGAGTGGGCGCGAGCCCTGCCCCTGTCCGCCTTCGAGCGTGAGGTCGCCAAGGACCTCCTGGTCATGCTGACCGCCAAGCTGGGTTTCCTGCTGCGCGTCGGTCTCGGCTACCTTACCCTCTCGCGCCAGACCCGGACGCTTTCGGGCGGGGAAGCCCAGCGGATCAGCCTGGCGACCCAGCTCGGCGCGCAGTTGACCGGCACCCTCTACGTCCTGGACGAGCCGACCATCGGCCTGCACGCGCGCGACACCGCCACCCTGGCCGGCATCCTGGCGGACCTCGCCAAAGCGGGGAACACCGTCCTCATGGTCGAGCACGATCGCACCATGATCGAGTCCGCGCACTTCGTCGTGGAGATGGGGCCTGCGGCCGGAGAAAAGGGCGGAGAAGTGGTGTGCGCCGCCCGGTACCCGGAGTTCCTGGCCCATCCGACCGCGCTGACCGCCCGCTATCTCAGCGGTCAGGAAACGATCCCGGTGCCGCGCCGGCGGCGCAAGGGTACGGGGCGCGGGCTCGTGCTGGTCGGGGCGAGGGAGCATAATCTCAAGAACATCACCGTGAAGATCCCGCTGGGCACGTTCACCTGCGTGACCGGCGTCTCGGGCTCAGGAAAAAGCACGCTGGTCCAGGAGACCATCTACCGGGCCCTAGCCCGCGCCTTCCGTGTGGAGAACCTGTCGATGGGCCGGTTCGAGGCGATCGGCGGGATCGAGCACCTGGACGGAGTCCGCCTGATCGACCAGGAACCGATCGGCCGGACGCCGCGCTCGAACCCGGCGACGTACATCAAGGCCTTCGACGACATCCGGCGCTTCTTTGCGGCCCTCCCGGAAGCCCGAAGGAGCGGTCTGCTGCCTGGCGACTTTTCGTTCAACACGGTCGGGGGCCGCTGCGAGGCGTGCCAGGGGTCGGGCCTGCAGAAGATGGAGATGTACTTCTTCGAGGACATCTATGCGACGTGCGACATCTGCGAAGGGCGACGCTTCCAGCCGAAAATTCTTGCGGTGCGCCACCGGAACACCTCCATCCACGACGTACTCAACATGACCGTGGCGGAGGCGCAAAGCTTCTTCGCCAATTCGACCACCATCAGCGTCAAGCTGCGCCTGCTCGCCTCGGTGGGCCTGGGCTACCTGCGCCTCGGCCAGCCGGCGACGACGCTCTCGGGTGGTGAAGCTCAGCGGCTCAAGATCGCCGGCGAGCTGGTGGGGTTGACCGGAAGCCGGGTGGTTCGTGGCCTGCTCTACATTCTGGACGAGCCCACCACCGGCCTCCACATGGATGACATCAAGAAACTCCTGACTGTGCTCAACCGGCTGGTGGACGCCGGGCATACAGTGCTCGTCGTCGAGCACAACCTGGACGTCATCAAGACCGCCGACTGGGTGATTGACCTGGGCCCGGAGGGAGGCGACCTGGGGGGCGAGGTCGTGGCGCTGGGCCCGCCCGAAGCCATCGCCGTGGAGCGCGCCTCCCACACCGGCCGTGCGCTACAGAAGTATCTGTGAATGGCAAGGAGCAATTTTATCGACAGTCGTAGGGAAGTTTGACATAATAAGTAAGAAAGTAAGACTTCTGAGGTAGGAATATGCGTATCACGGAAAAAGGCCAAGTGACGATCCCTGTCACGCTTCGCCGACGTTACGGGCTCCAACACAACGTCGAGGTCGAGTTTGTAGCTGACAAGGACGGCATCCGTATCAAGAAGCGGGGCATGGGCGCAGCCAATTCTTTCCGTGCGCTCCGCGGCGCAGCCAAGAAACGCCTTGACGTGGATAAGTACATTGAGTCCATCCGTGGTCGATGATCACAGCGCTCGACACGACAGTTTTGCTTGATGTGCTCGTCAATGATCCCAAGCACGCAGACCGGTCCGAATCGCTGCTCGCCCAGGCCGACGAAGAAGGAAGCCTGATTATTTCTCCTGCCGTCTACGCTGAACTGGTCCCCCAGGCACGGAACCGTGATGAACTGGACGGTTGGTTGCGCCTGACTGGCATTCGAATCATCCCCTTCACTGCCGACCATGGATACACGGCTGGAGTCGCCCATGCAGCCTATCGCAAAGCCGGAGGCAAACGGGATAGAATACTGGCCGATTTTCTCATCGGCGCCCACGCCCTGCACGAAGCAAATCGGTTGCTCACCCGCGACAGAGGATTCTACCGCCGGTACTTTTCGGGACTGACGATCCTGCCAGCGTAAAACACGATCCAATTCGAGGCATTCACATGAAAAGAAGAACGCAGCAGCAAGTCTCTTTGATCCAGCAGTATAAGGCTGGCTACCGAAGGAGGCCCGAAGACAAGCATGAGGTGGAGGCGGCTGAGACTATGGCAGTTTGGTTGCTTGCGGCTCATTGTCCCTTCTACGGATTGGGAAAAAGGCGACTGGAACCCTGATTCACGAATTGCTAGAGAAGGCAACCGGCCGCGCCGCATGAAGGTTGGCCGAAAGGCGTGAAGCCCTCTCCCCTACCGAGAATAAAATTCTGGCCGGCGGCCGGCGAGCAGGTCGTTATACGGGTTGATTCTCTTGTTGCGGGCTTCCAGCGGGTCGATCTCGACGACAGCCAGCGTCTCCTGATCGGACTTCGCGCGCCGGAGGATCTCCCCGTCTGGCGTGACGACTTCACTGTTCCCGATATAGGTCAGCCGCTTCTTCCCGCCGCGCTCCTCCCAGCCGGTCCGGTTGCACGTCACCGCGAACACATGGTTCTCCAGGCAGCGCGTGACCATGGAGTCGGGGCAGTGGGGCAGCACCAGGTTGGAGGGATGGGCGATGACGTCCGCACCCTTCAAGGCCAGCGTACGCGCTGACTCGGGGTAGAACCAATCGAAGCAGACCATCAGCCCCACCCGCGCCGGTCCGATGTCGAACACGGGAAATCCCGTGTCGCCGGGCGAAAAGAACAGGTTCTCCTCGAAGAAGAGGTGCGTCTTCCGGTAGACGCCGATCAGTCCGCCGGGCCCCACCAGGACTGCCGAGTTGAAGAGCCGATTTCCAGCCCGCTCCGCCAAGCCGGCGACGACATGCGTCCGCCGCTCGGCGGCGAGCTTCCGCAGCCGTTCGGTGGTCGGGCCGCCCGGAATTTCCTCAGCCAAGGCTCTCACCTCATCAACCGAGACGAATTGATAACCGGTGTTAAACAACTCCGGCAGGACCATCAAATCGCATTCCACCGTCGACAGGCGCTGAGACATCGTGGCAAGGTTACGTGTGATGTTGCCGAAGACCGGGGCAAACTGGAAATACCCAACTCTCATGGTCACCAAATGAGAACGGGCAGGGAGCGTCCCCTGCCCGTTCACTTAGTCTTTCTCGTCGGGAGGCGGGGACGCTTACTTCGCAGCCTCTTTGATGTGCATCAATGCCTCTTCGGCATGCTTCGTGCCGCCGGCCGCATCGCCCTTCTTACCCTCGGCAACAGCGCCCTTCAGGTGCTTGATGCCCTCATCCATGTGCATGTTCGCTTTCTCCTTCTGCGCCGCCTCGGCATGCTTCAGGGCCATCTCGGCATGCTTCACCAGAACATCCGCATGTCCTTGCTTGCCGTGTGAGATGGCTTCTTCAGTATGCTCCACGGCTTCAGCCGCATGCGTTTTGGCCGCCCACGAGATTCCGTTCACGACGAAAGCCAGAGCACCGAGGAGTAACACAACCACGACGAAATTACGCCTCATGACCAGCACCTCCTTCTTGAAGGTTATCCGCGTCCCCTTAGGGGCTCCACTTTTGTTCTCTCGATTCAAGCGCGTGCTTTGACAGGACGGGCCACCCTAGCACGGGGATTTTTCCGGTGTCAAGGCGCCTGAAACGACACTGCCCTCCTCTACGGAGCGCGCGCGTAGCCGGATTCATTCCAGTTTCACCCGCCGTTGCTGCTCGTACAGGGCGATGATGTCCTGCACCGTGTTGGCGTCCTCAGGCCTCTTGTCCGCGCGGAGAAATCCCTGGACCCGCGGGAAGCGTAACGCGTAGCCAATCCCCTCAGCGTCGGCTCCACACGTATGCAGGGGGCTGCGGGTGATCTCGTCCGCCGCCACGGTGACGACGTACATGGGCTGGACCCACACGTCCGGTTCCATCTTCGACTCCACCCGGGCTGGTTTGTGCGCGACCGCGATTTCGTCGAGCCGCTCCCGCAACTGCACCCATTCCTCGTCGGAGAAGCCGGTCCCGATCCGGCTCACGGTCTTGAAGCTGTCTGACACGGGATCGTAGGCGGCAGCCAGGACGGCCCCGATGCCGAAGCGGGCCCGCTTCCCACCGCCGCGGAAGTACCCGACCAGGCAGAGATCCACTGTGTCGGACAGCTCGCCCTTGTAGCTCCGCTTGAGCTTGATCCAATTGAAGTTCCGCGCGCCGGCGGCATAGGGCGAATCCGGCCGCTTGGCCACGATCCCTTCGAGGCCGCGCGCGATGGCGGATTCGAAGATCACACGCAGCCGCGCCGCATCGTCGGTTTCTTCCATCTCGGCCGGTTCGATAACCGTGTCTTTCGCGATGCGCGCCACGAGCTCCGCTCGGCGCTCGCGATACGGCCGGGGGGTCCAATCCTCGCCGTCCACGTACAAGAGATCGAACGCGAACAGCTTCAGCGGGAACTCCTTGGCGTGGTCCTCCACACCGTGCTTGCGCTTGCGCTGGATCGTGGTTTGGAACGGGAGCAGCTCGCCGGTGCCCTCGTCGAACGCCAGCGCCTCTCCCTCGAAGATGATCTCGCGGGCCCGCACCTGCCGTTTGACCGCTTCGACGAGGTCGGGAAACATTGGCGTCGTACGCTCCAGATTGCGAGAGAAGATTTCGACCCGCTCGCCGTCCTTGTGAATCTGGCAGCGAAAGCCGTCCAGCTTCGGCTCGACGGCGCAGCGACCGATCTTGGCGATGATCTCCTCGGGGCCAGGGACTCGCTCGCAGAGGGCCATGCGGATCGGATAGCCGACCTGCGCGGTAATCCTGGCGATGGCCTCCCGCCCTCCCTTGCTCGCCGCCTCGCCGACGCGCCCCAAGTCAGAGCAGAGGTTGTACGCGCGTTCGAGGTCGGGCTTGAACTCGCGGCTCCCCAACTTGGCGAGGGCCAGCGCTTCCAGGACGGTCGCATCGCCCACGCCCAGGCGGAGCCGCCCGAGGACGAACCGGGCGATGTACTTGGCCTCGCTCGGCGAGGCGAGGGCCAAGAGGTCCGCCAGGTTGCAGAGTTTCTTCTCGACCGAGCCTTCCCCGCTCGTGCGGGCGATGCGCAGTAGCTCGGTATACACCTGGGTCACGGTCAAACCCTTCCCTTTCCGCCCGGCCAGGAGCGCCTCGGCTGTCGTGCCCAGATCGCCGGTGCCTTTGAAATGGGCGAGCACGTCCTCGGGCGCGCGCTGGGCCGCCTGCGCCAGGGCCCGGGTCAAGAGCTTCTCGGACATGCCAAGCTCCAAGCCGTGGAACGCCGGCAGGAGCTGACCCTGGCTCATGTAAATGATCGGAGCGATCTCGTCAGGAGTTGTCTGGCGGAAGAGGTCCGCCAGGATCTCGAACATCTCAAGGCGCTTGGTAGTGGCCTCAAGCCGTTCGAAGACCGTGACGAGATCCTGGAAGCGCATCAACGAAGCGGGCGCGCGTTTTCGCTCAATGAGTCGTCGGCGGTTTGTTGGGCATGGTGCGCTGGATGGGAGGCCGCTGCTCTTCCTTGAGGTTCACCACCGGCAGGGTGTAATCGTTCCCCCATTCCCACCACGAGCCGGGATAGTTCTTCACCTTCTCGTAGCCGGCCAGCTTCAGGATGAAGTAGAGCCAGGCCGAGCGGACTCCGCCCGTACAATAGCACACGACCTCTTTCCCGGCAGCGACACCCTGCTTCTCCAGAACGGCGCGGATCGCCTCCACCGGCTTGACGGTCCCGTCGGGGTTGAAGAACTGATTCCAGGGCACGTTCACGGCGGAGGGAATGTGTCCGCCCCGGGCGATCCCCTGCTGGAACGCCCCGTTGTACTCTTCGGTCGATCGAGCGTCGGCCAGGATGGTGTCCGGGCGTGAGTCCTCGACCAGCCTACGCACCTCGGTCTTGTTGGTGATCAGCGACGGATCTGCGTTGGCCTTGAAAACGGCCGGACGCGGCTGCGCCGGCCCGCACTCGAAGCGCCGCATCTCGGCCGACCACTTGACCCAACCCCCGTCCAGGACGCGGACGTTCGGATGCCCCAGATACCTCAGCATCCAGTACATGCGCCCTTCGTCGCCCCAGTTGTCAAAGGGGTTGGAGTAAACCACCACCTGGCGGTCCTTGCTGATGCCCAGTGCGCCCAGCTTCCTCTCCAGGCGGCCGAGGTCGGGATCCAGCAGACCCTTGATCGCCGAGTTCGGATCGCTGAAGTCGTGCCACGTCGCCACCACCGCACGCGGGATGTGTCCGCTCGCCATGAACGCCAGCTTGGACCGGACATCCACGACCACGACGTCGTCGCGGTCGAGCATGGCATCGAGCTCTTCTGTCGTCACCAGCATCGAATGCATAGGACCCTCAACCCTTCTGGCTGCAGGAAGCCGCGCTGGCGCGCGGGCTTCCTAACGGGATGAATTCCGCCGACAACGGTCCCGACAAGGGCACCTCCCGTTCGTAGATCGCGAAACTCGGGCATCCTGTACGTAAAGCGATAGTCCCGGCTGGCCAGCGGGGGCAGCCGGTTGTCGTACAATTCCACGATCACAGGCTGCCAGAGGATCCAGCGTCCCATCGCAGCGGCTTGGTCTTTGACCACGCGGCCGGTCCCATCCACCACGCGGAACTCTACGGTGAAGTACCGGTCGGGATCACCGGTCGGGAGCTTGTGCCCGGCCCCCGCATTGATCAGCGTCAGCGTGAAGGTCGTCGGCTCGCCCGGACGCGGTTGTGGCGGGTCTGCAGCGAGCTGCACGGCCAGCGCGCTTTTGATCTGCTCGGGATCGTGACCGCCCCGCCACAAGTGTCGCCGCCCCAGCCGGATCGGCCCGCCTTCCGCCATCGGCCGCTCGACCTCGGGCATGTGACAGCTCTGGCAGATGAACCCCCGCTCACGCGCAAAGTACGTCCCTTCGTATTCCGGAAAGGTCCCGCAAGGCCCCACATTGTAGAACTGGAAGGGGCCCTTGGGAACCTGATGACAGCGGTAACAGATCTCGGTGGTGCGGAACTTGGGATCGAACTGTGTGGGGTGCGGGGCCACCGAGTCGTCAAACGGGCCCAGGATGACGCCGTCGCGCACATGGCAGCCGGCGCAGGTGATGCCTTCCTGCTGGAGCGCCTGATCGAAGTCCGGATTCGGCGCCGTGACGGCCTTCTCCACGCGGTTGCGGGGAACCTCGGTGATCAATGCCGGCTGCTGGTTGGCCAGCGGAGTGTGGCAGTTCAAACAGATCCACACCTCGCCGTCCTTCCTCCAGTAGGCTCGGAAGAAGGGATCGGTGAAGGCCTGGGCGTGATAGGAGGTCTTCCACTCTTCGTAGATCTCGCGATGGCACTTCCCGCACTCTTCGGCTTTTAAGCTGGAGAGGCCGGCGGGCACCTTCTGGACCGGGATGGCCTGGGCGAAATCCTGTCGCAGGCCGAAAATAACTTTGGGCCTTAGCTCGTTATAGAAGAGATAGACCGCGGCCGCCGCGAGCAGGAGGACCCCGAGCGAGGTCCATTCGCAGACGCGGCAGAAGGTGCGGAACCATCCCCGCTTCTGAGGCGTCTCACCGCTCACGCCTCCTGCAACACGCGAAGGTGCCCTTCTACGGATGCGGCCAGCGCCGCGAGGTTGTAGCCGCCTTCCAGGCAGGACAGCACGCGCCCCTGCGCGTACTCGGCGGCGATCTCCTTGACCACCCGGGTCAGCGCCTTGTAGCCCTCCGCCGTGAGGTTCATCCCGGCCAGGGGATCGTCGCGGTGCGCGTCGAAGCCGGCGGAGATGATGAGGGCGTCCGGACGGTACTTCTTGAGCGCAGGCCTCAGAATTCGGTTGAACACCTCGAGGTACTCTTTGTCGCCCATCCCCGCCGAGAGCGGCACGTTGAGCGTGTAGCCTTCGCCCTTTCCTTCCCCGCTCTCGTCGGCCCCGCCCGTGCCGGGATACCAGGGATACTGGTGCGTGCTGAAAAAGAACACCGTCGGGTCATCATAGAAGGCGTGCTGGGTCCCGTTGCCGTGGTGGACATCCCAGTCCACGATCGCGATCCGCTCCAACCCGTGCCGTTTCTGAAAGTAGCGCGCTGCGATCGCCACGTTGTTGAAGAGACAGAACCCCATGGCATGGCCGGACTCGGCGTGATGCCCGGGGGGACGCACGGCGCAGAACGCGTTGTCCACACGCCTCTCCACGATGGCGTCCACCGCCGACAGTGTCCCGCCCGCCGCCAGATACGCCGCCCCCAGTGAGCCGGGCGACATCGAGGTGTCGGGGTCCAGCGCGACGCGGCCGGACTGCGGCGCGGACTGGCGCAGCCCTTTCACATACTTGTGCTCATGGACTTGGGTGATCCAGTCATCGGTCGCCGGTTTCGGATCAATCCGGACGAGACTCGGCAAGAGCCCGGTCTCTTCAAGCCGGCCGACGATCGCGCGGAGCCGCTCCGGAGACTCCGGATGCGAGTGACCCATGTCGTGTTCCAGATAGTCGGGATGATAGACGAAGCCCGTGCGGGCCATAACGCGAATCTAACACAAGGGTTCTCACGTAGACAAGGCGCGGACCCCGTGGTAGAGTGCCGCCATGGCGAATCCGCGGATCGACCAACTGAAGAAACTGGTTCAGATGGATCCGAACGACGACGTCGCGTTGTTCGGCCTGGGA
>VBOF01000129.1 GCA_005877855.1 Nitrospirota bacterium
AACACGTGGTGACGCTGCTGTCCGCACTCGAACAGATCTTCCGTCAACAGGGGTGGACCAAACAGAGCGGCGCGGCGCTGACCGCCGCCCTGCAGGCCTACGCCACAGCAACCTGATCTCGGTTGATTCACCCGAGCGGTGGTGCAATGAAAGCCACCGCCTGCGAAAGGAGGAGCGTATGCCATGGGGATTGCACACCAAGGACACGCCGGGCCAGGGTCGCATCCTGATCGTGGACGACGAAGACGACGTCAGGAAGGTCCTTCGCCTGACGCTCACCAAAGCCGGCTATGATGTTGTGGAGGCCGACCACGGGGGCAAGGGCATCGAGGTGATTGGCGCGGACGACAACGCGCTGATGGTTGATGTCATCATCTGCGACATCCGCATGCCCAAGATCAACGGGGTGGAGGCGATCGCCTTTTTCCAGCAGCAGTACCCTTCGGTGCCGATCATCGTCCTGACAGGGTACCCGGACCAGAAGATGGCGACTGAGCTGCTGAATCGCGGGGTCTATGATTATCTGGTCAAGCCGGCAGACAAGGACAAGCTGTTAGAGAGTGTCGCCAGCGCGATAGCGCGCCGGCTGGCATTGAGAGACGACCACTGACCGGGGGGCGCGTGAGCCTATCCTCTCAGAGCATACGGGTGATCATCCTGGGCGCCGGCAAGGGTGGAACGGCGCTCCTCGAACTGTTCACGCGCAGCCCCGACGTCGAGGTGGTTGGCATTGCCGACCGCAATCCCGAGGCGCCGGGACTGCGCCTGGCGAAATACCTGGGCATTCCGACGACATCTGATTCACTCGCCCTCATCGCGGAGGGTCGCGCCGATCTGATCGTGGACGTGACCGGCGACCCTCGGCTGGGGGCGCAGCTCGTCCAGCACAAGCCGCCACGCGCCGAAATCCTGGGTGGGAAGGCTGCGCTCCTGATCTGGAAGCTGGCCCTGCACGAACAGGACCTGCGCGACCAGCTCATCCAGGCGGAGAAGCTGGCGTCCATCGGCACGCTGGCCTCGGGCATCGCCCACGAGATCAACAATCCCCTCTACACGATCACCGGCCTCTCGGAGCACCTGCTGGAGGAGACGCGGCCGGAAGTCATCCGCGACTATGTCGAGGACATCATCAAATCGGGCCGTCGCATCGCGGACATCGTACAGGACTTGAATGCGTACTCCCGGCGCGCCCGCGGGCAAGAACAGTGCGACGTCAACCTCAACCACATGCTGGAGGAGGCCGTCAAAATGGCGCGGCGGGCGACCGTAGTTGATGAGATCAAGGTCGTCACGCAGTATGGCGACGTGCCGCCGGTGCGGGGCAATGCGGATGAGCTCCTGCAGGTCTTCGTCAACCTCGTCACCAATGCCGTGCAGGCCATGGAGGGACAGGGCACGTTGACGCTCTCCGCCTCCAGCGCAAACGGGTTTGTCTACACGACGATCAAGGACACGGGGCCCGGCATCCCCAGCAATAACCTGAAACAGATCTTCGACCCCTTCTTCACCACGAAGGAGCAGGGCAAAGGCACCGGCTTGGGTCTCCATATCGTCCGTGACATCGTGACCCAACACGGCGGACGCGTGACGGTGGAGAGCAGCCTGGGGCAGGGCGCCACCTTCACCGTCAGACTGCCCACCTTAGCCGATTAGTTCCCCGCACCGTCACCCCTTGACAGACCGCCGCTCCCGGCAGATATCATGCCGCACCCCCACCCATCCCTCCGGGGCGCCCATTGCTCTGCCAAATGCAATGGGCCATGAGGGTGAGGGAGGGGGGCAGATTTTGGCGCGGAGGGGGTGCGATGGGCGACGAGCTGCAGATAGGCAACAAGGCCCCAGACTTCACACTGCCCGACCAGGACGGCAAGACAGTCAGCCTGAAGAGCCTCAAAGGCAAACAGCTGGTGCTCTACTTCTACCCCAAGGATGACACGCCGGGGTGCACCAAGGAAGCGTGCGGCTTTCGGGACTCCCTGAAAGCGATCGAGAAGATCAATACCGTCGTGCTGGGTGTCAGCATGGACAACGCCGCGTCCCATCAAAAGTTCATCAAGAAATACAGCCTGCCCTTCCCGCTGTTGTGCGATGAGGATGGCACGGTGTCGAAGGCCTACGGAGTCTACAAGCTGAAGAACATGTACGGAAAGACCTACTGGGGCATCGAGCGCAGCACGTTCATCATCGACGAGACTGGCAAGCTCAAGGCGATCTTCCGCAAGGTGAAAGTGGACGGCCACGTCGACGAGGTCCAGGCCGCGCTAAACGTCTAACCGGGAAGGGCGTCACGGGCGCGCGGGACTGGGGGAGGGAAAGAGCAGAGCGCGCAGGGCGTCGACCTCGGCCTTGTCCAGTTCCGAAATGGTCTCGGCCTGCTTGTACACCTGCTCCGGATCGGCGGCGATCAACTCGCCGAGGCGGTGAACGGCCAGAAAGGGACCGGCCAATTTCTCGTTGATCGCTCCACGCAAGAGTGGCTGGAGTACCTTGACCAGCGTAGCCAGCACGGGGTTGTCCAGCCGCGAATAGACCGCCATCTGCGTCTCGACGGACCCCTTCCCACTGTTGCCGCTTCGGGTCTGTGTGGTGAGCAGCACGATCGCCTCGCCGGTGACCAGCGAGAAGACCTTACCGTGATGGCTCCCCTGGACATGGTATACCCGCTGCGTAGGGGCCAGGTATAAGAGATCGAACAGGGCTTCAGAGCCCTGGCCATCCTCGCCGAAGAAGCCTTGGGTCCCGACCTGGCGGACGCGGTACTCGCCCAGAGCCAACTGGCGGACCAGTGCAGCGGTCACGACCATGTGGTCGAGCAAAAAGTCATAGATCGCTTTCCGCACCGGAGTCACAATCGGCGGGTTGACGTGGCTGGTCGTGGGGTCATTGACGACGCCGGCCAGGCGGCACAGGGCTTGGAGTTCCATCTTGTCGAGAGGAAAGCCCACCTCCTGATCGCCGACGTGAACCTCGCAGGTCTGCTCGCCGGCGACCGGACAGACGAGCAGCACCAACGTCACGACGACGATGAAAAGGATAGAGGCTGAAGGATGAATAGGGCTACTCGCCGAGCACCTGGACCACGAGGTCACGCTTCCGCGGACGCGTGTCGAAATCCACCACGACGACCTGCTGCCAGGTGCCGAGCAGCAGCGCGCCGTCGGTGAAAGGGATGGTCACCGACGGACCTTGCAGGTGCCCACGCAGGTGGCTGTGCGCGTTGTCCTCGCCGGGATTGCGGGTGTTGTGCTGCCAGTGCGCGTCGGCCGGGACCAAGCGGTCCCAGATGGCCTTGGTGTCAGCGCGGATGCCCGGCTCGTCCTCGATGAGCATGACGGAGGCGGTGGTGTGCCGGATGAAGACCGTGGCAATCCCGGCCTTCAGGCCAGTGTCGGCGACTGCTTCCTGGACTCGCTTGGTGATGTTCTCGATCTGGGTATCACCGCGCATGTCCAGCCGGATCGGGATGCTCTTGACGCTCACCTCAGCCATCCCGCTTCAGGCTGCGCAAGAACCAGAGCTCCCACAACGGCAGCGCGGCGCCGCGGGCCTCGGCGAGCAGCTTGTCGAACGCGCCCTCCGCGGCGAGCTCGCGCACCGTCTGCACCACGCGCGGGCTCAGGATGCCCTCCACCTGCAGCTTGTCCAGGTAGGCGAAAGCCTCGGGCAAATTCTCCTTCTTGCGCGCGTAGTAATCACGCCCGCGCTGCCGGTTGCTGTAGGCCTCGAACTGCTCGCACGCCACCAGCACCTCAGCCAGCTCGCGGACCCACCGCGCCGACCCGTTCAGCTTCTCGGGATAGTAATAGTAGAGCATGACGCGCGCCATCCACGGCGCCCACTTCACGCCTAGTTGGGCGAGCTTGGGCCTAGCGGTGCGTAGCTGCCGGGCGAGGCGGCGCGCGTAGCCTAAGCGCATCTCCACCTGTTCGGCAGTCCAGGAATCGAGCGGCACGCCGAGCCGGGAGAGGTCCTGGGTATAGCGCACCAGAAACGCCTCCGTCTCCCGACCGTACGTCGTGGACGGATGGACCGCGCGCCATTCACGGGGCCTGGTGGGAATGCCGTTCGCGCGGGCCCAGGACCAGATCTTGCCGAACAGCTCCTGGTCGAGGCCCGCCCGTCCCAAATCATGCAGCAGGCACGCGATCTGGTACCGCTGCACCCGTTCTTCGGGATGGCCCAGGCGCCGCGCGACCGCCGCGCACATACGGGCGGTGCGGAGCGCATGGTGGCGGTCGTACCCGCGAATCACCCGGCCGGGCTTGCGCGGGTGCGGATAGTCGTACAGCCGCATGAGCGGCCCGACCACTGAGCGCGGCATCAGCAGTGGCGCGGGATCGCGGGCAGACTCAGGCATGATGACCCTCTTGCCAAGTTCCGACAGCAGTACAACTAGAGAATATCTCTAGGGAGGAACGCTGTCAAGTTTGGGCGCGGGTTGCCAGGTGACAACGGGAACGGTATGATCGGAACCAGGTCCCTGTGGCAGCCATCATCCGCATCAAGACCAAGACACCGGCGCCTTATCCGATCACGGCGATCAGCGTCGCGACGCACGACACCAAGACCTTCCGCTTCGCCCTGCCGGAGAACGCCACGCTGGACATGCTGCCGGGCGACCACCTCTACGTGCACACCTCCATCAACGGCAAGGCCGTCAAGCGGCCTTACACGCCGTCGTCGCTGCCCGGCACGGTGGGCTATTTCGACTTGACCATCAAGCGCTATGAGACCGGCGTCGTCTCCAAATACGTGCACGAGCAGCAGGTGGGCGACACGGTGCTGATGAGCGGGCCGAACCCGGGCGGGCACTGGGTGGACGGGATGGCCAAGAAAGTCGGCTTCGTCGCCGGCGGGACCGGCATCACCACGATGATCGCCATCATCCGCTGGATCCTAACGAAGCGCCTCGACGTCGAATTGTTTTTAATCTTCGCGAACAAGACCGAGGCGGACATCATCTTCCGGGAGGAATGGGATCGGGACGCACGTGAGCACCCGAACTTCCACTGCTACCACGTGCTCGAGCACCCGCCGGCGGGATGGACCATGGGGGTCGGCCGCGTCACGGGCGATCTCTTGCGCCAGCGCCTCCCACCACCGGGTCCAGACACGATCGTTTTTCTCTGCGGCCCCCCGCCCATGGTGGAAGTCCTAGAGGGCACCCTGAAGGACCTCGGCTATCCCGAAGAGGCCGTCATCCTGCCCTAGCTAGGAAAAGTGGGGTCAGAGTCCCTATTAGCCTGATTTACGATTAAGTGGACTCTGACCCCACTTTTCTTTCCGGGTGGTCTCACTCGTGCTTGGCCCGGATCGACTTGGCCCGGGAGGCCAGAGTGACCGCTCGGTCTTCGCGGTTGGTCCTCGCGAGCAAGGCCGCGTAGTTTTCCAGGGTCGTGGCCACTCCCAGATCGTCGGGTCCTAACACTTTTTCCTTGATAGCCAGCGCGCGCTGGTAGAGCGGCTCGGCCTGGGCGTAGCGTCCCTGAATGTAATACAGCTCGCCCAGATTGTTGAGGACGATGGCGACGTCCAGATGGTCCGCCCCCTTGGCGCGCTCCATGATATCGAGCGCCTGGCGGAAGAGCGGTTCTGCCTCGGCGTAGCGCCCCTGGCTCCTGAAACTGACGGCGCGGTTATTGAGGTCGCCGGCCTGATCCGTGGGCGCGCCGGGTTGCACAAGTTGCTGGGCCAGCGGGTGCCCCCAGCCCCAGCCGGACAGCTTCCCGTTCTCGATGACCACCGGCGTCAACTGTCTGTGGGTAATCATGCCCTCGGGATCAACTCCGCCCGTGTAGTAGAACAGCACCTCATAGTTCGTGCCGCCCTGCTCCAGGATCTGCGTCCGATAGGGGCTCTGGATGACTTCGCGCTTCTCGCACGGCAGCCAGCCGAGCGCCCGCTGGATCTGGGCCCATGTGGACCATCCCCACTTGATACATCCTTCTACCGGATCGGCCTTCATCCTTTCCAGAACTTCCTCGCGTGATTGGCCGACAGTCAGGGTCTTCAGATGGGCGACATTCAGAGTAGCCAAGTCCAGATTCTTGTCGGGTGTTGGGTAGCGTGTGAAAGTAGCAAAGTTCGAAGCCGAGCATGCGGCTAACACGAGCAATCCCATGACCGAGCCGATCGGGATAATTCGTCTCATCATGCTGTCCTGCTCCCTTTCGTCTTGCCGGTGATCCTGCTGACCTCATCGAAGTATGCAGCGAACGCTTTCATCCCCCCGGACGCCTGCCCCCAGTCGAACCGCTCGTTGGGCGCGTGGTAGCCGTGCTCCGGCAGGCTCAAGCCCAGGAACAGCACGGGCGCCTTCCACCGCTCCGCCATCGTCACGACCGCCCCGATGGACCCGCCCTCGCGGATGAAGGCCGGCTCCTTGCCGAAGCCGAAGCGCAACGCCTTCCGCACGGCCTCCGTATACGGCCCGCCCAGATCGGCCACGTAGGGTCGTAGCATGCCGTGCGTTTCCACCTGAACGTCCGGGTTGAGCTTGCGGACATAGGTGCGGAATAGCCGCAGAATGGCAGCCGGGTCCTGATCCGGCACCAGCCGCATGCTGACCTTCGCTTCCGCGCGCGGCGGAATGGAGGTTTTGACCCCCGGCCCCGTGTAGCCTCCGACAAAACCGTGCACCTCAAACGTGGGCTCGGCCCACAGGCGCTTCATCACTTCCAGACGATCCCGCACGCGCAATTTCGTCAACTGGTGCGCGGCAGCGAAGGCCTTCACCTGAAAGCCCGACTTCAGAAACTGCGCCCGATCCGTCCTGCCCAGCGGCCTGACTGACTTGTAAAACCCAGGGATGGCAACCCGTCCGGTCTTCGCGTCCACGCAGGCCGCAACCACAGCCGCCAGTTCCGTGAGGGGATTGCGGGCCACGCCGCCGGTCAAGCCGGAATGCGCCTCTCGCCTGGCGGTCTCCAGGATCAGCCGCGCGGCCAGATTGCCCCGTAGCCCATAGGGCACCGCCGGACGGCCGCCCGCGAGCCAGATCGTATCGGAGACAACGACAGAATCCGGTTTGCGAAAAACGGGAAGGGGCGCGTCTTGGCGCGCCTGGGGCGGGCGGGTGGAATCCATATTCGCCAAGCCTTCCGCGAAGTGGGGACTGCCCATTTCCTCCTCCAGTTCCCAGACGAGCTGGATATTAACAGGGATGCCCTGCTCCACCGCGTAACGGGACGCCAGCAGCGCCGTGAGCGCCGGCCCCTTGTCGTCGGTGGCGCCGCGGCCATAGTAGTGCTCGCCTTCGACCGCAAACTTGAACGGCTCGCGCGTCCATTCCGGCTCGACAGCTGGCTGCACATCGAGATGGTTGTAGACAGCCACGGTCGGCCACGCCGGATTGCCGATCCATCCGCCGACCACCAGCGGATGGCCGCCGGTCTCGACGATCGTCGCCTGCGCGCCCAGCGTCGTGAGGTACTCAACTGCCACCGCCGCGCCCCGCCGCATATCGTTGCGACGCGCGGGGTCCATGCTGACCGTCGGAATTTCAACCAGGCGACCCAGCCACTCCTCAAACCTCGGCCTCGATTGCCTGATATACTCATCCAATCCGGCAAATACACTCATCACATCACCACAGGTGACGGCAAGACTGCGGGTGGCGCCGAACCGGGCGCCCCGATGAGGCCGAAGCCACCCGTTGCAATCGAGCGGGTGACA
>VBOF01000023.1 GCA_005877855.1 Nitrospirota bacterium
ACCGATCGGCTTCTTCCAGGCGGTCGCCGGACCGTCCCGTTCAGCCACTATTCCTCATGCAGAAACGACGCGCCTGATCGCCGAAGTCAAAAAGGCCTCGCCCAGCAGGGGAGTCCTCTGCGAGGACTTCGACCCCCTCAAGATCGCCCAGACCTATCACGAACATGGCGCCGCCGCGCTCTCCGTCCTGACCGACCGGGAGTTCTTCCAGGGCAGTCTCGACCACCTGCGCGCAATCCGCGAGAAGGTGCCGTTGTCCGCGCTCAACAAGGAGTTCATGGTGGACGAGCTGCAGTTCTACGAGGCGCGGGCACACCTAGCGGACGCCGTGCTCCTGATCGTTGCTGCTCTCGATCGTGTGCAACTGGTTGATTTCTACCATCTGGCCCGGCAAGAGTTCGGCCTGGACGTCCTGCTCGAGGTGCACCAGGAGCGGGAGCTGGACCTGGTCCTCGAACGGCTTGGCGAAGCCCGGATCATCGGGATCAACAACCGCGACCTGACGACGTTTGTGACAACCCTCGATGTGACCCTCCGGTTGGCCAAGCGCATTCCTGGCAACAAGCTGATCGTCAGCGAGAGCGGGATCTTCACGCGGAACGATGTGAAGCGGGTGGCCGAGGCGGGCGTCCGGGCCGTCCTGGTCGGCGAGTCCCTCATGACGGCCAAGGACGTCGGTGCGAAGATGAAGGAATTGATCGGGCGCGAGGAAGAGTAGTTTCTACACCACGAACATCAGGCCGACCCGCTGGCTGGGTCCATGGTCCTTGTCCCTCACCCACTGCACGCGGGCGAGCACCGGCACGTTCACCGGAACGGAGGGCATGGGGATCCAGGTCCGGACCAGCGAGCCGATCTCCAGGAATGAGTGCCCTCGTGTCTCCATGGCGATCCCGCCGCTACTGAGGTCCACGATCTTCCCCTGAAAAAGCACTTCCTGGGGCGGCATGCTCGGTGTGCTGACCTTTCCCGTGTAGGTGACAGGGGACGCATACGAATGGCGTGGTGCCTTTCGTTTTTCCTCAGGCGATTGAACCACGGCACCAATCCTTTCGGGCAGGAGTTCACCGAGGGTAGACGGCAGCAAGCATAGACTGTTCGCTGTCGGACCTCAAGCCAGCTTTCGCAGGCCTAGTGCATCTAGCAGTCCCTGGACGTCGAGTCGGGCGATGAGCGCATCCCGATGTCGCGGCCACGTGGCGGGAAGCCCCTCGCAATACGGCAATTCACCGAACGATCGGACGTGCGAGAGTCGCAGGATGGTCGGGATCGTGGCGCTCTCGTCCGGATCCGCCGGCGGTCTGGCCGGGTGGTTGAAGACCAGCCCCAGGATCGGCACGCCGTGGGTACGCAGGCAGTCCAGCGTCAGAAGGGTGTGATTGATGCTGCCGAGGCCGGCACGGGCCACGAGGAGCACCGGCAGCCCCAGGCGCTTGATCAGGTCCACGACAAAGAGGTCAACAGTCACGGGCACGAGCACGCCGCCGATGCCTTCCACGAGCACGCAGTCGTGGCGGGCCGACAGGGTCCGAAGCGCTTGCGTGATGCGCGTCGGATCGATCTCGACGTTGGCATGGGCGGCGGCGGCGAGAATGCGTGCCCGTCGGCCTGTCCTGTGGCGATCGGCTTCATGACCCCGGCGTTGACGCGCTGCGCCTTCAACGCCGACGCCACGGTGGCTGTCACCAGCGTCTTGCCGACGCCGGTGTCGGTGCCGGTGATGAAGACGCCGCGGGCTGTCGGCATAGAGCAGGTCAAAAGGGTGGGATCCGGCTGTCGAGGTTGAAGACCTGCCCCGAGACGTCCCGCAAGTCCGCCAGCGCGACCACGAAGGAAGCCACGGCGTTCGGAGCCGTGCCGTGTCCGAGAGCCGGGCCGAATGGGGCCGGCGTCGGATCGGCGCGAAACCCGGTCAGGGAGGTGGCATGCCAGCCCGGCAGGACCATGTTGACGCGCACGTTCGCCGGTCCCCATTCGCGCGCAACGCTCCGCAGGAGCCCAAGGAGCCCTGCCTTGGCGGCCGCGTAGGGCGCCTGACCGGCTCGTCCCTGCAGCGCCGAGAAGGACCCGATGAGGATCACGGAACCGTCGCCTTGGGCCTGCATGACGGCGCCCGCGCTCTGCAGGCAGAGAAAGGCACTGGTCAAGGTGGTGGCGAGGACTCTGTCCCAGGCTTCGTCCGAGAGGCGGAGGAGCAGGCTATCGTCGGACGCCGCCGCGTTACAGACCAACACGTCCAGCCGATGCCACCGATCCACCGCGGCCGTTACCATCGCGGCGACGTTCTTCCCGTCCCGGACGTCAGCTTGGTAGGCGAACGCGGAGCCGCCCGCGTCTTCGACAGCCTTGACTGTCCGGCCGGCCTCGTCGGCGTTCGTCCGGTAGTTGACGACCACGCGAGCGCCGACGGCGCCGAAGCCGACCGCAATGGCGCGGCCGAGCCCACGGGAGGCCCCGGTCACCAGCACCACACGGCTCTCGGACGATCTCCTGGATTCCACGTAATCCTCTCGCAAACGCGCGGATTATAGCATGGAGCCTGGCTTGATGGCGCGGAGGGGTTGTGCTACGTTACACAACACAGCGTCAGTCGCAGCCGTCCGGCCCATCAAGAGGTTGATCCGTCCCGTGCGTCAGAAGGCCTTCATCACAGTGCTGGTCGTCAGTGCCGCGTGCGTCCTACCCTCGGCCGGCCTCGATGCGGCCGGCAACAATCCCGTCCTCAAGGAGATTCAAAACACCGAAGAGTATTTCCCGGACGAGATCGGCAGCGTCTGGCGGTATCATGGCCGCACCCACACGGATACGGTCGCGCAGGCCGGCGAGGTCACCTTTTCGAACGAAGTATCCGCCATCGGCACGACCAACATCAAAGGCGAAACCGTCAAGATCTTCCGCGAAACCAACCAAGGGAACAAGGGACCGACCGACGGGTTTTTCCGCCGGGACAAGACGGGGATCACCTACTATGGAAGCCAGCCCACCACGCCGTTTGAACAGCAGCTGGTCCCCTACCGGGTGCTGGCGTTCCCCCTGGTCATGAACGGCACCTTCCGGCAGCTCGAGAAGCGGGGCGTGGACATGCAGGCGGATCTCGACGGCGACGGCAGTCATGAGCGGGCGGACGTCGTGGCCGACGTGCGGGTCGTGGCGCACACGCCGGTAACGGTGCCGGCCGGCACCTTCAACGATGCCGTCCAGATCGATGCCTCGATGACCATCGTGATCTCCCTGACGAAGGACCGGCGCGTGATCACAAGCCGGGACCGGATCACGAGCTGGTTCGCCCGCGGCGTCGGACTCGTGAAGTATGTAGAGGAGATCGAAGCCCCGCCCGTGCTGGAAACGCGGGGCGAGGTGACCTATGTGAGCGAGGAGCTGGAAAGCTACGCCCTCAAGGGGACGGTGGAAAGGGGCCTCTAAGTCTCTCCCGCAGAGCATCGTCCGACGTGCAGACCTTCTGCAAGACCTCCAGCAGGTGATCAATCTGTGCCGGCGCGTGGCCGGCCGTCACGCTCAGGCGGATGCGACTGGTGCCGGCAGGTACCGTCGGAGGGCGGATGGCCGGCGCGTAGACGCCGTGGGCCAGCAGGGCCTCGGAGAGACGGAGCGCCGCCTCGGCATCTCCGATGAAGAGCGGAATGATCGGCGTGCGGCTGTCCAGGGTGTCGAAGCCCGCCTGCCTGACGCCGTCGTGAAGGCGACGACGCAGAGCCCACAACCGCTCCCGTCGCTCCGGTTCATCTTCGATCACGTCAAGTGCGGCGATGGCGGCCGCGGCCAGCGCGGGCGGGAGCGCGGTCGTGTAGATGAAGGTGCGCGCCCGGTTCACTAGGTACTCGATCAGGTCTCGAGGCCCCGCCACGAAGCCACCGAGCCCCCCCAGCGCCTTGCTGAGGGTCCCCATCTGCACGAGCGGCCGGCCCTCCAGACCGAAGTGCTCCACCGTCCCCCGACCGGTCGCTCCCATGACGCCGGTCCCGTGCGCGTCGTCCACGACCACGGTGGCGCCGGCGTGCTCCCCCGCCTTGTCGAGCTCGGGGAGGGGAGCCAGGTCGCCGTCCATGCTGAACACGCCGTCCGTGACGACCAACGCGGGGCGGGGAGCCCGCCCACGTCGCAGGAGCCGCGTCAGCTGTGCATAGTCCCGGTGACGATACACCCGCAGCGGGACGTCGCAGAGGCGGCACGCGTCAATCAAGCTGGCGTGGCAGAGCCTGTCGGCGTAGATGACGGAGCAGTCTTCCGCCAGTGTGGTGATCAGGCCCAGGTTCGCCTGGTATCCGGTCGGGAACACCAGAGCGGCCTCGACGCGCTTGAAGGCCGCCAGGCGCGCTTCCAGTTCCCGATGGGGGCGCAGACTCCCGGATACCAGCCGCGAGGCCCCCGCCCCAACCCCGTAGCGGCGGACGGCGTTGATGGCGGCTTCGGTCACCCGCGGATGGGCGGCGAGGTCCAAGTAATTATTGGAGGAGAAAAGGAGGATCCGGCGTCCTTCCAGCTCGACTTCGGGGCCGGGGGCGGAATCGATCGTGCGCAGTCGCCGGAGGAGGGAGCGCCGGGCCAAGGCATCCAAGCGGGAGCGGAACATGACGCCCCTCATACTCCGGACCTGTCGAGGTGTCAACCGCGACGGCCGTTACGGCGCACTGAGGGTCGCGCGCCTTCGCCAACGGGCATGTCCGATCATGCCCAGACAGATCAGCATGCCTGCGAGGGAGGCCGCTGCGCCCGCGCGCAGCAGTGGCGTCTCATACCGGAATGTGACGGTGTGGTCGCCCGCCGGCACGATGACTGCCCGCACCAGCGCATTGGCCCGCAGAATCGGCATCTCAGCGCCGCTTTCCAGGGTAGCCCGCCAGCCCTGATCGAAGGCGTCCAGCAGGACCAGGACAGCCGGCTGCGGGGTCTCCACCCGCACCCGCACCTCTTCGGGTGCGTAGCGCTCGATCACGGCGGAGCCGCTGAGCGCGGGGCCCGGCAGGGTCGCGTCGGTCGTTTCGATCACATCCACGTCTCCGTTCAGGAAATCGGGCCTCGCGAGGAGGGCGGCGGGATCGAGGGGCGTGGGGGCGTGCTCCGGACGCGGCGACAGATAGACGCGCGGCCTGGCGGGGATCGGATTCTCGAACAGCGCCAGGTCATAGGGCGGAAGCTCCGCCACAAGCCCCTTCGCGAGCCGCGGGTCTTTCAAGTGGTACCGCCGACCGATGTAGTACTTGGCGTTCAGACGCGCCGCGGCCTCGATACCCGTCCGCGGGTTCAATGTCTCGGCGAACCGGGAGCTGTAACCAGACAGATAAGGCAAAACGGATTCGAGGTGAAAATCAGCGTTGTGCTCGTGGTCGAGAGCCTGCCGACGTTCCACTGACCCGGCGCCATCGTACCCGAGCAGACCCATGAATTCGCTCGGCCACACGAGGACCGGCTCAGGAATAGAAATCAGTCGGAACCGTCCGGGACCGCCCGTGCCTTCACGCGCCTTCAGGATTTCGGCGAGTGGCGGGGTGAAGGTCGCGGTTTCGCCGGGTGCGGTGTGATAGACCTCCAGGTTCGCGCGTGTGAGGTCCAGCGCCACTATCATCACCAAGGCGACGAGGAGCGCTGCTTGCTGAAGTAAGTGCCGGCGAATCGCAAGGATCACGAGGGCCGTTCCGCTAGTCGCGGTTGCACTCCAGAGAAAGGCAACCGCTGCCGTCTGTGTCACTTCGCGGGCCAAGCCTTCAGTTGCTCCGAAATACGCAGTTGTCCACATGCTGGCTGCCTCGGTCCGAAGGCCGAGCCACGCTGCTGTACACAGTGCGGTCGCCACGAACCAAGGTGCGGGCCTTCCCTGGTCAGTCCGTAACACATCGAGTCCTGCTCCGGCGAGCATGGCAGCTGCAAAGGTCACCACTCCTATGAACTTTTCAGGGTACCGGAACGCCGACCAGAGTGGCACCACCTTATACAAGACCGCGTACAGACCGCCGAACTGCCCGAGCGAAAGCAGCAGCGCAACGCCACCGAGTACAACGAACACGTTCAGATCGCGGCGGTGCCAGGCCCCGAGGAGGGCCAGTCCTGTGACAGGGACCCCCAGGTAGACACTCTCGGCCCAGAAGCCGCCGTGCGGTGTGCCGAACAGGACGCGTGCCATCACCACGGGATCTACTTGTTCGCGTAGTGGCGAGGCGAGCACGTTCACTAACCGCAGGGGATAAGTCGACCAGTGGAGCGCCTGCTCTTGGAACAGAAAGGGCAGTGCGCGTTCGCTGCCTAGAAAAACCACCCAGGCTGGCCCGAGTTGCACACCTGCCAGCAGGAGGGCGAGTCCTGCGGTGAGGGCCAGCCGGAGCCCCGCTTCCCGGTAGGCGCCAGGCGCACGGGCCCAGGCCCAGAGCAGGGCAATGAAGCCATAGTAATACCCCGTCTGCACATCGCCGTTGAGGAAGAGCGTCGCCCACACGACCGCCGGTGCCACCGCCCACGGGCGCGTGCCCACGAGGACCTTCTCCAGCCCGGCACAGAAGAACGGGAGCAGGCAGATCGAGTACAGGTACGTGAGGTTGTCCGTGAGGGACACGACGTAGCCGGAGAGCGCGAACGCCAGGCCAGCCAGCAGCGCCCCGGTGCGCGAGACGTGCAGCGTGCGGCCCAGCGCAAAGGCGCCGAGCGCGGCGAGCAGGCACGCGAGCAGCGTCGAGAGCCGATACGCGTCGGGGACCGAGAAGAAGACGTAGAGCGCCGTGAACGGATGGAAGACGCCCGTGTGTGTCACGCCGATATACGGGCGGCCTAGGGCCTCGTACGGGAACCACTGCGGGAGTTCACCGGTGGCAAGCCGCTCGATGAGGTAGTGCTTGAGCGGGAGAAAAAACCGGAATGCATCGCGTTTGATGAGGACCAGCCCCGGCCACCAGAGGCCGTGGTAGAAGACGAGGGTGATGCCGCAGAGGGCGGCCACGGCGGCGCCCGAGGGCGCGCTGAGCCACGCGATGCGGCCGCGCCCGGCGCGGGTCGGCTCGGGTAAAGCGGATGTCCTCATGGCGGGGCCGTCGGAGGGCCCAGCCGCTGCCAGCGGGCACGTGCGAGCAGCGCCAGGCAGAGCGCACACCCCACCAGGGAGGCCGCCGCGCCCACGCGCAGCAGCGGCGTCTCATACTGGAACGTGACGGTGTGGACGCCCTCCGGCACGATAACTGCCCGCACCAGCGCATTGGCCTGCAGAATCGGCAACTCAGCGCCGCTTTCCAGGGTGGCCCGCCAGCCCTTGTCAAAGGCATCGAGCAGAATGAGGACGGCGGCGTGCGGGGTCTCCGTCCGCACCCGCACCTCTTCGGGTGCGTAGCGCTCGATCACGGCAGAGCCGCCGAGCGCGGGGCCCGGCATGGCGACGTCCGCCGTTTCGATCACGTCCACGGTCCCGTCCAGGAAATCGGGTCTCGCAAGCAGGGCTACCGGATCGACCGGTGAGGCCGCACGCTCGGGTTTCGGCGACAAATAGGCCCGCGGCTTGGAAGGAATGGGATTCTTGAACAGCGCGAGTTCGTACTCCGGCAAGGTGGCCACCAGCCCACGTGCAACCTGCGACTCCTTCAAGTGAGACAGCAAGCCGATGTAATAGGTCACGTTGAAGCGCGCAGCCGCCTGCGTTCCCATCTTCTGCCTGACCATGGCAATAAACTCTGCCTTGTAGCCGGGAAGATAGCGTTTGGCCAACTCGATATGGAACTCGGCATTGTGTAACACGTCAAGCGCCTGTCGCCGCGCCACCATCACCGCCTCATAGTAGCCAAGCTGGTGAATGAGGGATTCTGGAACTACCGCTTTGCGCTCGTCGAGGGGGACCACTCGGAAATGGCCGGGATGCAGGGAGCCTTCACGCGATTTGAGCACTTCGGCAAACGGTGGGACGAACGTGGCGGCCTCAACGGGTGCGGTGTGGTAGGCACCGAGGTTCGCGCGTGAAAGGTCCAGGGCAACGATTATGACCAGGACGATGAGAAGGAGCCTCGGATGAAGCCGCCCGCGCGTAAGCCCGCCCACGATGATTCCTACGCCCAGCGCCGCAACTGCGCTGAACAGAAAGGCCAGGGCAGCCGAGTCGGTCAACTCGCGAGCCAGGGTCGCCGGTGCTCCAAGGAGGGCGGCTGTCCACGCGCTGACGATGTCGATATGAAAGCCGAGCCCCGCGACTCCGCAGAGGACCGCTACTGCAAACCAGGGCCTCTGGCCTCCAGCCCCAGTCCGCAGTGCATCGAGCCCAGCTCCTGCCAGCATCGCGATGGCGAAGGAAAAGAGGCCCATGAACTTCTCGGGGAATCGGAATGCTGACCAGAGCGGCACGATCCGGTAGAAAACCTCATAGAGGCCGCCCCACCGCCCGAGCGAGAGAAGAAGTGCCAGGATGCCCAGGAGGGCCAGAACGCGCAAGTCACGGCGCTGCCACGCCCCCAGGAACGCCAATCCTGTCACTGGAACCCCGAGGTAAAGACTCTCCGCCCAAAAATAGCCGATGTCTCTTCCCCTCAAACCGCTGTATGAAGCTCCTGCCTCATCGGTCGGGTCGGCGTATTCGCCGATCGGCGAAGCCAAGACGGTCAGGAGGCGAAGGGGATGGGTTGACCAGACCAGCGCTTGTTCATGGAACTGCGCTGGGTGCAGGCGTTCGCTGTCTACGAAAACAGCCCATGCCGGTCCCAGTTGAATGGCTGCGAGCAGGATGACAAGAGCGCATACCGGCGCCAGCCTGAGGCACGCTGCGAGTCGAGAGTCTCGGGCGCGTGCTGCTGTCCAAAGGAGCGCGACGAAACCGTAGTAATACCCCGTTTGGATGTCGCCGATCAGAAAGACCGTTGTCCAAACGACTGCCGGCGCCACCGCCCATGCGCGCGCGCCGTTCAAGGCCTTGTCAAGGGCGAGGCAGAACAGCGGCAGCATACAGATCGAGTACAGGTAGAGGACGCTCTCGGTGAGCGAGACGACATAACCCGAGAGGGCGAAGGCAAGGCCGGCGAGCAAGGACCCCGTGCGCGAAACGTTCAGCCTGCGACCCAGCGTGAAGGCTCCAATGGCGGCCAGCAGGCAGGTGAGGAGCGTTGCGGCGCGATGCGCATCGTGCACTGAAAAGAGGAACGCCAGCGCTGTGAACGGGTGAAAGGTCCCGGTGTGGGTCGCTCCGATATACGGGCGGCCCAAGGATTCATAGGGGAACCATTGCGGAAGCTCGCCCGCCGAAAGCCGCTCCATCAGGTACTGCTTGAGCGGGGGATAGAATCCATAGGAATCCCGTTTAATGAGCACAAGACCTGGCAGCCAGAGTCCATGGAAGAAAGCGAGTGTGACGCCGAGGAGGGCAATGACGGCCAGGACGGTCCTTGTCTTAGCAGCCAGTCTGGGAGAGGAAGCTTCCGGGAGCGCGGGCGAGTTCATCGACGAGATCCTGTGGGATATCTGCGCCTCCACCAGGCATGGCTGATCAGTCCGAGGCACAGCAGGCAGCCGGCCAGTGACGCTGCGGCGCCGGCCCTTAACAACGGGGTTCGGTAGGAAAACGTCACCACATGGGCGCCTGACGGCACGACCACCGCCCGCACCAGCGCGTTGGCGCGTAGAATCGGAATCTCAACGCTGTTCTCGAGCCTGGCTGTCCAGCCCTTATCGAAGGCGTCGAGCAGAACGAGGACGGCCGGCTTTGGGGATTCGACCCGCACCCGTACGTTCTCGGGTGTGTAGTGGTCGATCGTCGTGCGCCCATCACCGGCTGGTCCCGGCAACGTGGGGTCTGAGGTTTCGATCACGTCCACCTCGCCGCTCAGGAAATCCGGCCGTGCGAGCATCGCGGCCGGATCGACCGGCGAAACGGCGCGCTCCGGTCGCCGCGATAAATACGCGCGCGGCTTGGCGGGGACGGGGTTGTGGTACAGGGCAAGATCGTATGCAGGAAGCGCAGCCACGAGCGCTTTCGCGAGTGGCGTCTCGTTCAAGCGTGATTGGCGACCGATGTAGTAGGTGACGTTGAAACGCGCGGCGGCCGTGACGTCTTTTCTCCACTGCTCCACCATGAACTGAAGGGCGGAACCGTACCCGGGCAGATAGAAGTTTGCGGACTCGATATGGAATTGAGTGTTGTGCTCCAAATCCAGCGCTTGTCGGCGCGCCATCGACTTCGCCCCATGGTGGTCAAGCGAGCGAAAGATTCGCTCCGGCATTGCGATTTTCTCCTCGGCGGTTCCAATCATGCGGAAGCGCCCAGGGACCACCCCGCCTTCGCGTGCCTTGATGGCCTCGGCCAAAGGTGGAATGAACGTCGCCAATTCTTCGGGTCCTATGTGGTAGGCGCCCAGGTTTGTGCGTGCGAGATCGAGCGTCATAATCGCTGCAAGGGCGGTGAGCAGGAACGCTTCAGAGAGTCGTCTCCTCCGGGCTCCCAGGACGGCCACCCACACACCCAGTGCCGCCAGTGTGCTGAAGAAGAAAGCGTGCGTTCCTGACCGGGTTATCTCGTATGCCAAGGCCGGCGGTGCTCCGAAATGTCCAGACATCCATGCGCTGGCGGTTTCCGCGTAGAGTGCAAGCCCCGCACTAGCGCATAGGATTGCTCCGGCAAGCCAGAGCGCCGGGCGTCCCGTGCCTGTCCTTACCGCGTCGAGCCCGGCTCCTGCAAGCATCGCGGCAGCGAACGACACCACGCCCATGAATTTCTCCGGGTATCGGAATGCCGACCAGAACGGCACCACACGGTAGAAGATCTCGTAGAGTCCGCCGTACCGGCCGAGGGCAAGAAGCAACGGCCTCTCCCTTCCAGCGGTCGGGTGCCGAAGAAGAAGTGCCCTACGTCCGCCGGATCCGCGTTCTCGCCAATCGGGGAAGCCAGTACGGTCACCAGACGCAGGGGATGAGTTGACCAATAGAGCGCATGCTCATGGAAGGAAGTGGGCTGCGCGCGGGTACTATTAGCGAACACCGCGGCGGCAGGTCCAAGCTGAATGCATGCGAGAAGGACCGCCAAGCTGCCGGCTAGGAATAACCGAAGACAGGCCTCGCGGCGAGAACCCGGTGCGCGCGCCATCGCCCACGCAAGCGCGATGAACCCGTCGTAATACCCTGTTTGTATATCACCGATCAGAAACACTGTTGCCCACACGGCCGCGGGCGCCACCGTCCAGGCACGCGAACCGACCAGCGCTTTTTCAAGCGCGGCGCAGAAAAGCGGCAGCACGCAGATCGAGTAGAGGTATGCGATGTGGTCGGTGAGCGACACGAGGTACCCGGAAAGCGCGAACGCCAGGCCGGCGACCAGCGCGCCCGAGCGCGAAAAATTCAGCATCCGTCCCAGTACGAAGGCTCCGACCGCGGCCAGCAGACATGACAAGAGTGTCGAGGCACGATACGCGTCGGGGATCAGAAGGAGGAAATAGAGCGAGGTGAACGGGTGGAAGACGCCCGTGTGGGTCACTCCGATGAACGGACGCCCGAGTGCCTCGTAGGGGAACCACTGTGGCAGTTCGCCGGCCGAGAGCCTCTCGATGAGATACTGCTTGATCGGGAGGTGCAGCCGAAAGGCGTCGCGTTTGATGAGCACCAGTCCAGGCAGCCAGAGACCATGGTAGAAGGCAAGGGTGAGACCCAGTAGGACTGTCACTGCACGAGACTCAGGCAGCATTCTTTCGCGCCACCACCAGGACATTTTTCCCGAACCACGGATTCTGTAAACCTTCCAACCACCGGGTGAACGGGACAAACCACGTATCGTAAAAATGCGCGAGGTGGGTGTTGATGGACGTGCGCCTCCCAACGACATTCAGAAGGTACCAAGGCAGTACCCCCATGCAGTCCATGTACTTGGACTTGACTACATCAAATCCCCCGTCGCGCAGCAACCCCTCCAAGTGCGGCTTCTCGTAGCGCCGGTAGTGGCCGACCGCCCTGTCCAGCGCGCTATAGAGCCACGGCAGAGCCGGCACGAACACGACAAACGTGCCACCCGGCACGAGCGCGTGGTAGGCAGCGCGGATTGATGCCTGATCGTCCGCGATGTGTTCGAGGACATTGATCATGAGCACGGTGTCAAACCGTTCCGGGGAAGATCGGAAGACCTCGTTGGTTGTCGTCAGGCGGCCTGCCCGCAGTAGATCGGGGTGGGCGGTCTCCAACCGCTTGTGCAGATGCTGGTAGAGGGTGCCCTCTGGCTCGAACACCTCCAATCGCGCCGTCGGGTGGCAGGACACATGTGAGCGCACGAGCCGGTTGGTGAAAGTGCCGATGCCGGCCCCGATTTCGACCAGCCGCTCCCCGAAGAACGGACGGACTTCCTCGAAGAGCCATCGGTAGTAGTTCTCCAGATCGTCGAGGGCCAGGAGGCTTGCTGTCAGGCACTCGCCTTCAGTCATACGTGTTGGCGCGCGCACGGCCCATGCGAAGGAATTCTAGACGCGGGTCTGGAAAGAGGCAAGGACAAACTGGTATAAGGGACCGCGGTTGAGGGCTGTTACTGGAACAAGATGTTCAAGATTAAGAAATACCGGAAAGAAGCGACCGATCCGGGCCAACTTGTCGATTCCGTTGAACAGGCGGCTCGCCAGGCGAAGGAAAATCTGGCCTGGCTCATTGCCGGCGTGGTCGTGGCTGTCCTGGTAGGCGCGGCGGTCGGGGGGTTCCTGTGGATGCGCCAGCAGGACGACCGCGCTGCGGCCGACCTGTTCTATGAAGCCACTCAACTGGTGTCCGAGCCCTCGCAAACGGGAGCGCCCCCGGCGCCGCGCCGTTCGGAGGACTTACAGAAAGCCATCGAGGCATTCCGGAAGATCCTCACCGACTTTCCGAACAGCTCGGTCGCGCCCCAGGCCGCGTATCTGTTGGGAAATGCCTTGAGCGAGCGCAAGGACTGGGATGGTGCCATCAAGGCCTACCAGGATTTTCTGGCCCGCTACGGCGCCAACCGACTCCTCGTTCCGCTGGTCTATCAGCGCATGGCCTATGTGCAACTGGCGCAAGGCAAGCTGGACGAAGCGGAAAAGACGTTGACTGCGATCGTGCAGATGGCGAGCGCTCCCAACAAGGATCACGCGCTCTACGAACTCGGCAAGATCAACGAACTGCTGAACCGACAGGAGGGCGCGCTGGCGTACTACCAACAGATCGTGAAAGACCACCCGTCCTCCCCCTTCGCGACCGAAGCCTCCGTTCGCATCAAGACCCTCGATGCGCGAAAAGCCGTTGCGCCCGCTACGGGGACTCCAGCGCCCACTCCTCCGCCGCCACAGAAGTAAACCTGATTCCGACATGAACGTCTCAGCGACGACGGGCAGCGAGCCTGGGATGCGATGAGTACCGGCCGTCCCAATCAATGCCTGTCGTGCTACCACATGCCGGCGCTCCTTGTTGCAACCGGAGTGGTCGTGCTCGGGACCGCGTTGGTGGACCTGTCCCGACTGTGGCTGTTGGTGGTGCCGATAGTTGTCTGCTTGATGGTCTCTGGCGCTGGTGCGCTGGTCGACCGAGCTGTTGGTGGCCTTCTGGCCGGGCATGAGTATCCGCCGATGGTCGGGCTGTCGGTCCGCATGGGTGTGGGGCTTGCGTGCTTGTCGTTGGTGACTTTCCTAAGCGCATTGAGCGGGATGCTCTGGCTGGCAGGGCTGGCCGCGCTTCCGGCCATCACATACGGGTGCGTCTGTGTCATCCGCGCGAGCTTTCGGTTGCGTCCGTTCCGTGTGGCTCTGGCAACAGGGGTCGGAGGGAGCCTGCTGGGTGGCGGATGGCTCGTGGCGTGGCTCTGGGCCACGATCCCGCCCACCTTCTACGATGAACTGGCCTATCATCTGGTGATTCCGCAACGGGTCCTTGAGACGGGAGCGATCCAGACGACTCCCTGGGTGTTCTTTACCTTCATGCCCCATGCGTACGATCTGTTGCTGGCATGGGGGATGGCGTTCGCCGGGGATCTCGGTGCCAGGGCTATCATCGTCGCGTTGTGGGTGGCGTGCTCGCTGGCAGCCTGGGGGTTGGCCGAGGGGATTACCGGGCCCGGGGCTTCTCCGTGGGCGGCGCCTCTCGTGGCGGGCGCGCTGGCGACGTCGCCCATGCTCTGGTTTCTCGCTACGCTCCCGTTTGCAGAAACCGCTTTGGTCGCAGCGGTCGTCACCGCGGCCGTCGTGCTTGTCGCTCCGCCGGCCGAACGGCGTCCCTGGTTGGCGCTCGGGTTAGTCCTGGGGTTGGCCGCCTCGGTCAAGCTCGCGGGGCTGTATTGGGTCGTGGCAGGACTGGCCGCGACGGCTGTCGCGGGATGGACGGGAAGGGATACCCTCCGGGCGGGCGCGGTTGCGCTGGCGAGTGTTGCGCCTTGGTGGGTTCGGGCGTTCGTCCATACGGGTAATCCGATCTATCCGATGGCGTACGGATTGCTGGGGGGCCGTCCATGGAGCGAAGAGAGCCAGGCGCGGGTAATGGCGGACCTGCCCTACGGTGCTCCGGGCAGCCTCGGCTTGGGAGGCCTGCTGAGCCTGCCGCTGGATATGGTGCAACGCCCGGAACGCTTTGGATCAGCCTCGGAGGCGGGTGTGCTGGCCGTCGCGGCGACCTGCCTGGTCTTGGCTTTGCCGGTCATCTCCCGGGTTGTTGGGCTCAGCGAGCGCGGCCGGCGTCTGGGCGATGCCGCCGCGATCTTCGTGGCCCTGTCAGGCGCCGGATGGGTCCTCACATCTCCGACCACGCGATTCTTCGCCCCGGCGTTTGTCGTCGGCCTGGCGGGGCTGGTCGGGACCCTGCTGTATCTCCGACGAGCGGGCCGAGTGGTGGCGCTGATCGTAATACTCGTCGGGGGGGTGTGGGGGACGGCCCGGTTTCTTCATCAGCACGCGGCCGTCTTCTCATCACTTGAAGTGGCCCTCGGACGAGAGAGCGCCGATGCATACCTGACCCGGCAGCTCGACCATTTCGCCGCCGCACGCTTCGTGCAGGAGAGACTGCCGCCTGACGCGCGGCTGCTCCTTATCGGCGAGACCCGGCCCTACTATTTTTACCGAGAAGCCATGGCGCCGTCCGCCTATGATGTCCATCCCCTGCGCCGTTGGGTCCAGGAGTCTCCATCCCCGGAGGCACTGGCAAAGCGCCTGGCCGCCGAGGGATTCACTCATGTCGTGCTTAACATCTACGAGCTCAAGCGCCTCCATGACAACTACGGCCTGCTGGCTTTTTCCGGTGATGAGGCGGAAGCGAACACCCGACGCCTCAGGGAACTCCCCCGCGCATTGCGGCTGCTGTTCGCGGCGAACGGGGTGTACGTCTTTGAAGTGCCTCGGCAGTAGCGTGAGGGCGAATTACGACTTGGCCTTGCCCAGTTGAGGGATGAGGAGCCACTCTCCAGGCTTGAGCTTGGAGGATTTGTCCAACGCGTTGGCGTCGAGGATCGCCGCGAGGGGGGTGTGGTGACGCGTCGCGATGTGGTGCAGAGTCTCACCACGGCGGACCTGATAGCGCGTTGCCTGGACCCGCTTCCAGTCCGGGTACGAAGCCAGGTTGCTCAACAGCAGGTCCTTGCTCCCCACCGGAACCTTCAAACGGTAGGTGGGATCCGGCGGGGTCAGGTCCTTGCGAAGCTCGGGGTTCAGGGCCTTTAACTCCTGGTATGTCACGCCGGCGGCCTTGGCTGCCATCCGCAAGTGGATCGGCCGCGTGAGGACTGCTTCCTCGTACTCGACCGGAGGTTGCGGGCCGAGCATGAACCCGTAGCGGCTCGGGTCTTTGGCGATGAGTGTCGCGGCGAGAAACCGGGGCACGTATTCCCGAGTTTCGCGCTTGAGCAGCTTGGTGTCGGTGAGGTCCCAGAAGTCGTCGGCGCGGGCGCGGACAAGCGCGCGGCCCACCTTCCGCTCGCCCGCGTTGTACGCAGCCATCGCCAGCGGCCAGGAGCCGAAGAGGTGGTACAGATCGCGTAGATACTGAGCGGCGGCCAGCGTGGATTTCACGGGGTCTCGCCGCTCGTCAATCCAGTTGTCGACCCGCAGGCCGTACGTCTTGGCGGTGGACTGGATGAACTGCCACGGTCCGACCGCCTTGGCGCGGGAGACGGCGTTCGTGCTGAACCCACTCTCCACCAGCGAGAGGAAGATCAGGTCCGCTGGCAGGTTAAACTCCGCGAAGACCTGCTGGATCATCGGCCGGTGACGCTCAAATCGCTGCAACCAGAGTTCGAAATGATCGCGGATGTTGAAGGTGAAAATCAGGACATGCTTGTCGATCTTGGGTGTCCGCACGATCGGTACGTCGAAGTCGACCGTTTCCTCCGCGGCCTCAAGCGGTTCGGTCGTCGTGACTTCGAGCAACGAAGGGCCCGACGTCCCTTCCCCCACGGGAGGGGGAGAGGGGGGTGCCGTCTCGATGCGGGGGGTTGAATCCACGGTGGCCCCCAGCGGCGGATCACCGGCCGCAGGCTCCTCCGGTTCGGTCCCGGACAGCGCAAGTGCCTCCGTCGGTACGACCCCGGCGGTCAAGATTCCGCTCAGCAGCAGCACGAAAAAGAAACGGATGTGCATGGGTTTCTCCGAGAGCCCTTTAGTATAGACGAAGTGCCGCCTGAAAGCAAGAGACGGCCGATCGGCTCATGCCGTTAGTCGTTGATAATCAGTTGATTTCTTTCCCGAATAGGTCTTCTGGCGCCTTGACAGGTTCCTGAGCATGTGGTAGCGTGCCCACGTCTTCATCCATCCAGCTTCCCCTGCAGAAGGAGACCCTTAGGCTATGGTGAAACGGTACCTGTTGGCGCCAGGGCCGACCCAAGTTCCCCCGGAAGTGCTGTTGGCCATGGCCCGGCCGATTCTGCACCACCGGGCGCCCGAGTTCGTCACGTTGTTCGGGCAGGTGCGCGATGACCTGAAGTGGCTCTTTCAGACCACGAACGATGTCCTGACGCTCGTTTCGACGGGCACGGGCGCCATGGAGGGGGCGGTGTCCAACTTCCTCTCGCCCGGCGACAAGGCGCTCTATGTCAACGGCGGGAAGTTCGGGGAGCGCTGGGGCAAGCTCTGCAAGGCCTTCGGCGTGAACGCGATCGAGATCAAGGTGGAGTGGGGCGAAGCGGTCGATCCCTGGGTGGTGGCCGATGCGCTGAAAAAGGACCCGGCTATCAAGGCGGTGTACGTGCAGGCGAGCGAGACGTCCACCGGGGTGGCCCACGACGTCCGGGCGTTGGCCGAGATCGTGCGGGCCCGCGCGGACACGATTCTGGTGGTGGATGCGATCACCGCCTTGGGCGTGTTTGATTTGCGGACCGACGAATGGGGCCTCGACGTGCTCGTCGCCGGGTCGCAGAAGGCGTTGATGCTGCCACCGGGCCTGGCCTTCGTGAGCGTGAGCGAGAAGGCGTGGCAACTGGCCGGTAAGGCCAAGAACCCGGCCTTCTACTTCAACTTCAAGAAGGAACAAGAGGCCCAGCAGAAGAACCAGACTGCGTACACTGCCGGAGTCTCGTTGATGGTGGGGCTCCAGGAAGTGCTGAAGCTGCTCAAGGCGGAGGGTCTGGGCAATGTCTTCGCGCGCCACGCGCGCCTGGCCCATGCGATGCGGGAGGGGATGAAGGCCGCCGGGCTTTCGCTCTTTCCCAAGCAGAGCCCCAGCGATGCACTCACGGTGGTATCGGCGCCGCCGGGCGTGGACGGACAGGCGGTGTACAAGAACCTGCGCGAACAGTACGGGATCACAGCGGCCGGCGGGCAGGACCACCTCAAGGGGAAGATCTTCCGGATCTCGCACATGGGGTACATCGATACCTTCGACGTCATCCAGGCGATCGCCGCCACTGAGATGGTGCTGAAAGGGCTGGGCCATCCGGTGAAGCTGGGGGCGGGCGTGGGGAAAGCCGAGGAGCTGCTGCTCGCCAAATGAAAATCCTGGTCAGCGACGTCCTCTCCAAGCAGGGGATCGAGATTCTCGAGAAGGCGGGTCTGACCGTCGATGTCAAGACCAAGCTGTCCAAGGAAGATCTTCTCCACGAGCTCAGGCACTACGATGGCCTGATCGTCCGCAGCGCGACCAAGGTGACGGCCGAGGTGATCGCCGCCGCCGGCAAGCTGCGAGTGATCGGCCGGGCAGGGTCCGGCCTGGACAACGTGGACACCGCGGCGGCGACCAAGCGCGGAATCGTCGTGATGAACACCCCGGGCGGCAACACGGTCACCACGGCCGAGCACACCCTGGCGCTGATCCTCGCACTGGCCCGCAAGATCCCGCAGGCCACCGCCTCGATGAAGGGCGGCAAGTGGGAGAAGGACCGGTTCATGGGCGTGGAGCTCTACAACAAAACCCTCGGCATCGTCGGGATGGGTCAGATCGGGAGCCACCTCGCGAAGCTTGCCCAGGGCATGATGATGAACGTGATCGCCTACGATCCGTACCTTGCCGAAGAGCGCGCCCGCAAGATGGGAGTCGAGATGATGGGCCTGCACGAGCTCTTCCGACGCGCCGACATCCTGTCGGTGCACACACCGCTGACGGCCGAGACCCAGAACATCATCAACGCCGCGACGATCGCGACGATGAAGGATGGCGTGCGCATCATCAACTGCGCCCGCGGGGGGATCATCAATGAGAAGGACCTCTACGAGGCGCTGAAGAGCGGCAAGGTCGCGGGCGCCGCGTTCGACGTGTTTGAAGAGGAGCCGGTCGCGCCCAACCACCCCCTCCTGACGCTGGACAACTTCCTCTGCACCCCGCACATCGGAGCGGCCACCACCGAAGCCCAGGAGAACGTGGCGGTCGGGATCGCCGAGCAGATCGTGGACTACTTGACACGCGGCATCGCGCGGGGCGCCGTCAACATCCCGTCGGTGCCGGCCGAGATGCTGCCGCGGCTCCAGCCTTACATCACGCTGGCCGAGAAGCTGGGGCTCCTGCACTCCCAGCTGTACGAGGGCGGGATCGAACGGGTGACGATCGAGTACAAGGGCGAGGTCGCCGGAGTCAACGTGGCGCCGCTGACCATCGCCGCGCTGAAGGGCCTCCTCACGCCGATCCTGGAGGAGACGATCAACTACGTGAACGCGCCGGTTGTGGCGCGGGAGCGCGGGATCGAGGTCAAGGAGGTCAAAAGCAGCGATGCGGGCGACTTCACCAGCCTGGTCACGCTCCAGGTGGAGGCTGAGAAGAAGACCAGCCGGATCGCCGGGGCGCTGTACGGCCGGCGGGACCCCAGGATTGTGCAGATGGATTCCTTCCGGGTGGAGATCGTGCCGGAAGGGCACATGCTTTTCATCCTGAACCACGACCGTCCCGGCGTCATCGGTCAGGTGGGGCAGATCCTCGGCGAGCACCAGATCAACATCGCCCGCATGCAGTGTTCGCGGGAAGAGAAGGGGGGCCACGCGTTACTCATCGTGGGCGTGGACGCGCCGCTGCCCGCGGAAGTCTTACGGGCCGTCACGGTCGCGAAGAACATCATCTCGGTCAAACTCGTTCGTCTCTAGCTTGTCCGCGCGGCATGCGGCTAGACCTCAAGTCCGTTGTACGATGACTCGACCTGCCCGCTCTCCGATCCCGCAAGGCGTCGCCACTTTTCTGCCCGTCGAGGCGGGCGAGAAGCGCGCCGTCGAGGAGGTCGTTTTCTCGGTGTTCCGTGAGCACGGGTACCGGGAAGTCATCCCCCCTACCTTCGAGTACCTGGACATCCTGGCGCCCGGCCTCGACGCCGAACTGATCGAGAAGTCCTACAAGGTGGTAGACCGGGCCACGGGCCGCATCCTGGTCGTGCGCCCGGACGTCACCGCCCAGATCGCCCGGATGGTGGCGATGGGGATGGTAAACCAGCCTCTTCCCCTGCGGCTCTGTTACAGCGTCAATGTCTTTCGCTACGAGCCGGAGCACGCAGGCCGCGACCGCGAGATCTTCCAAATCGGTCTCGAGCTGATCGGGCCCAAGGGCACAGCGGCCGATGTCGAGCCGATCATGGTGGCGGCGGAGTGCCTCCGTCGCCTGGGAGTCACGGCCTTCACGATCGCCCTCGGGCAGGGCGCCTTCTTCAATGCGCTCCTTCGCCGGACCGGCGTGGCGGAATCCGTACAGCGGAGCCTGCGTGAAGCGGCGGCGCGGAAGGATGTGCCCAGGATGGAGGTGCTGTTGCACGAGGCCGGCGTGCGTGGCCGTGCTGCCAACGCCCTCCTTGCGGTACCCGAACTGTACGGGGGCGCCGAGATTCTGGAGGAAGCCACGCGCCTGGCACCTCCGACCGAGGATTGCCGCCGACCACTCGCCCGGTTGCGCGAAGTGTGGGATCGGATGGCGGCGGCCGGCCTGGGCGGCGCGCTCCTGCTGGACATGGGAGAGATCCGCCGGATGGAGTATTACACTGGCCTGGTCTTCGACATCTATGTGGACGGGGTGGGCGCCGAGATCGGAGGCGGGGGGCGGTACGATCACCTGATCGGCCGGTTCGGGCACGAGGTCCCCTCCACGGGGTTTGCGTTCGACCTCGACCGACTCTTGCAGCTCCGCGCCGCGCCGGGCGGTCGGGAGCATGCCAGTGGCGTACGCAGCCGCGACGCGGCGGTTCGTACCCGGCGAGCGCAGCGCGGAGGTCGGCGGTGAAGCCCCGCGGCTTGCCAGACCCCTCGGATCCCACTGCGGTCAGACTGCCTCCGCAGAATCTCGAAGCTGAGAAAGCCGTGCTTGGGGCCATCCTCCTCGACAACCAGGCGCTCTACAAGGCTCTCGAGGTCATCAGCTCTGACGAGTTTTATCTCCCAAAGCACCGCAGGATCTTCGAGGCCATGATCACGTTGCTGACTGAGCAGAACCAGGTCGTCGATCTGGTGACCCTCTCCGACCACCTCCAGCACGCCGGGGCCTTGGAAGGGGTCGGGGGCAGCGCGTACCTCACCGACCTTGCCCAAGCAGTCGCGACGGCGGCCAGCGTGACCTACCACGCGAAGCTCATCCACGAAACCGGGATCAACCGCATTCTCATCAATGTCTCCACGGAGATCGTCACTCGCGGGTATGAGGGAACCAAGCGAGTCGATGAATTACTGGACTATGCGGAGAGGAACATTTTCGGGATCGCGGAACGCCGGCTGAAACGCTCCTTCAGCCCGATGGGCGCCGTCGTGACCGATACGGTGGAACACATCAACAAACTGTATGAACAGAAGGAAAAGATCACCGGCATTCCGACGGGGTTTTCGGACCTCAATGAAAAGACCGCCGGCCTGCAGCCTTCTGATCTGATCGTCGTGGCCGGGCGACCCAGCACAGGCAAGACCAGCTTGGCGCTGGGGATGGCTTTGCACGCCGCCCTGCATTCTTCTCGGCCGTCTAAGGTGGCGATCTTCAGTCTGGAAATGTCCAAGGAGCAGTTGTGCATGCGTCTGCTGAGTGCCGAGGGACGGGTGGATATGCACCGTATCCGGACGGGCCAACTACAACGAGAAGACTGGCCGAATCTGACCCGCGCCGCCGGCAAGTTGAGCGAAAGCAAAATATACATCGACGATACGCCGGGCATCACCGCCCTGGAAATGCGCGCCAAGATCCGTCGCCAAAAGGCAGAAACCGGTCTCGATCTTGTGGTGGTCGATTACCTTCAGTTGATGTCCGGAAGCGATAACAGTGAAAATCGTCAGCAAGAGATCTCGATCATTTCGCGATCGTTGAAGTCCGTCGCCAAAGAATTGAACATCCCAGTCATCGCCTTATCCCAGCTCAGTCGTGCGGTGGAGAGTCGGCCGGACAGGAGACCGGTCCTGGCCGATCTCCGGGAATCGGGCGCCATCGAACAGGATGCCGATTTGGTCCTGATGATCTACCGTCGAGACCTGCACGCTGCGGAGAAGGGCAAAACGGAGGATTGGAAAGAGGAGCGAACCGAGGAGAAGGCAGATCGTGAACGGGTGGCGGAGATTATCATTGCCAAGCACCGGAATGGGCCGACGGGCGTGGTGAACCTGACATTCCTCCCTGAGTATGCCAAGTTCGAAAACTACATCCCGGAACCAATTTGACTCTCCTTTCAGGTACCTCTATAATCTTTCCTAGGATCAAAGACTAGTCCGCCGTTGATGCTGGCGAGCGCAAAGGTGCGATGTTCGGCACACTGAGTACGAGGCAGAAGGCATGGGTGATCGCTGTGCTGACCTGCTTCGCGCTCCTGTCGGTTGACGCACTCGCCACAGAGCGGCCGGCCCTGCCTGCGAAACCGCCCGGGTCAGAACAAGCTCCGGACCCGGCCGCGTTCTACCATTTCATGCTCGGCTACCAGCGCGAATTGTACAATGATGCGGGAGAGGCCGAGGCGGAGTATCTCAAGGCCCTCGCTCGCGATCCCAACTCGGTGGCGATCCATCTTCGGCTCGCGACGCTCTATCAAGCCCAGGGCGAGCATGACAAGGCTCAGGCCCACGCTGAAGCCGCGCTGGCCCGAGACGCAACGAACCTCCAGGCCCTGCACATGCTGGCGAGCGTGGCCGTGGCCGCGGGCCGAGCGGACCAAGCCATCGAACTCTACCAGCGGATCGTCGCGCTCTGGCCCCAGGAAACACAGGCCTATTCTTCCATGGCGATGTTGCTGTCAGGCCTGAAGCGGTACGACGAGGCGGAGCAGACCATCCGCCGGGGGATTGCCGTCTCGCAGACCGCGGCGCCGACCGGCTACCTCTACCTGGGTCACATACTGGTTGAGCAGAAGGCCTGGGACCGGGCCGTGCAGGCCTATCGCGACGCGCTCGCCATCAACCCTAGCTTTGAGCCGGCCCACTTGGGACTGGCCGCGACACTGGAAGCCAAGGGTGACACGGCTCAGGCCATCGCAGTTCTCCGCAAGGTGTTGCAGGAGGTCAACAAGGGCAACCGGGAAGCACGTCAGCGGCTGGTCCGCTTGCTGTTGACGCAGAAGGCTTACGAGGCCGCGCTCGCCCTCTTGCGCGAAGCCGTCCAGGAATCCCCCGATGACGTGGACGCCCAGCTCCGGATCGGGCTGATCTACGGGGAGCTGAAGGACTATGTCAAGGCGGTCGAGCAGATCAAGCGCGTACTCGCCTTGCGACCGCAGGAGCTACGAGTCCGCGATCATCTGGCTTACTTGTACGAAGAGATGAAGGAGTTCGACAAAGCCATCGCCGAATACCGGACGATCATCCAGGCCGACGCGCGGTACTCCGACGCGCATCTCCATCTTGGCTACCTGCTCTACCGCCTGAAACGGAATGACGAGGCCCTCCCGCATTTCCAGCAGGTCATCGTCCTCAACCCCAAGATGACGGAGGCGTATCTATTGCTCGGCCTGACCCTGCTCCAGGCGTCGCGCCAAGAGGAAGCAGTGGCGGTCTTTCGCGAGGGGCTGCTGCGCAATCCCGAAAGCGCCGACCTCCATTTCAACCTGGGGACTGCGTACGACAAGATGGGCCGGTTCGACGAGCTGGTCCATGAGATGGAGGAGGCCATCCGGCTGGATCCCACGCACGCCGATGCGCTCAACTACCTGGGTTATACCTATGCCGAGCGCGACATGCGATTGGAAGAAGCGGTGGTGTTGATCCAACGGGCGCTCGCGGTCAAGCCCCAGAACGGCTACTATCTCGACAGTCTCGCCTGGGCCCATTACAAGATGGGCCGCTTCCAGGAGGCCCTGGAAGAAATGAAACGGGCCGTCGCCGTGGTGCCCGACGACCCTGTCTTTCTCGAGCACCTGGGCGAGATCTACCTCAGCCAGAGTCTCCTGGGCGATGCTCGCGAGGCCTGGCTCCGCTCGCTGGAACTCGATCCGACGAATCACAAGCTTGCGGAGCGGTTCAAGGCGAAGGGATTCGGGGATCCGGCCACGGAGGAGCGAATCCGGAAATCGCAGGGGGGGCTTTCCAATAAGGCGCTGTCATCTGGTAGCAATTTGGGGCCTACACGGTGACACGAATCGTCTTCCCCGATGACTGGGGAGCGGTCAGGCCTAATAACCCTGTGTTTTATCTCTGAGGATCAGCCGCCCGTGGCTGGCAGAGTAATTGCTTAACCAGTGACGGGTTCTACTGTCTAGCCGCCAGGGAAAGGGCTCTTTCTCTCGTGTTGGCAGAAGGATTCTCGATGCCCAATCGCGTGCCAAAGGGATCCCAGGGCTTTACCTTGATCGAGCTGATGATCGTGGTGGCGATCCTTGGTATCCTAGCGGCCATCGCCATCCCGAACTTTATGACCTACCAAGCCAAGGCTCGGCAGGCAGAGGTCAAGTCCATGCTTGCGGGTACCTTCATGGCCGCTACCACAGTGATGTACGCGCAAAACGGAACGTATGTGATTACAGATATCGGTCAGCTTGGCTTTGCTCCGACCGGGACACCAAGGTATTCCTACTGGTTTGACGTCAATGGTACACCTACACGCATCGTCGGTGGGAGCACCGCAACGGCTCCGTGCGACGTCAACAGCGCTCCAGTCGGAGTGGCATCTTCAGGATCAGGATTTACGGCCGGAGCGAGGGGCAATATCGACAGTGATCCCACCTGTGACGATTGGCTCATCAATGACACCAAAATTCTCACGAATATCAGCAATGATGTTACCAGCTAAAGGGGCGACAATTTGTGACGGCCTCTCAGACACAAATTGCCATCTTCTCGGAAGCTTCAGAGTCACGGTTCAAGACTTTTGGACGTTTTCCTGGCAAAGATGGTTGCCCGGTGACGGCACGGGTATTGCTCTCTTTAAGAGGAAAGGCGACCGTGGGGCCAGGGGTGAGAGGATTCAAGAAGAGCGGATGGTACGGTCGTGAAGGATAACGTTTAACCACAAGGAGGGTTTGCGATGTTGGATCGGATAAAAGGGAACAAGGGCTTCACCTTGATCGAATTGATGATCGTGGTCGCGATCATCGGGATTTTGGCGGCGATCGCCATCCCGAACTTCATGACCTACCAGGCCAAGTCCCGGCAGTCGGAGGCTAAGGTGGGGCTTGGCGGTATCTTCACCACCGCGACGTCGTACTTCGCCGAGAATGGAACGTTCAGTGTCCTGCCCAGCGGCCTTGGCTACGCTCCGGCCGGGTCACCGAAGTACACGTTCTCCTATAATGCGACTCAAATCAACACCGTCGCAACTGCCACTATTTGCAATGGCGTGACGACAGTTGTTGCGCCTGTTGCTACCGCCTCAGCGTTCACGTCCGGGGCCAGAGGCAATATTGACGGTGATCCCAGCTGTGACGAGTGGACGATCAATGACGTTCGGGCCCTGGTCAATACGGCCAACGATGTGGCCAGTTAACCATTAGGGTCTGACAGGAACAGGAAAAGAGGGCCCCCGAGTGGGGGCCCTCGATTCTTGTTGCAGAGTGCAAACAGGGCATGGGTGTCTTCGTGACGCCTCTCCATGCCAGTACAAGAATCCCGTCGCATTTATAGTCCGCTCGTCGTCCTGGGCGGTCTCACGATCTTCGCGCCGCTCATCGACGGCGGGACCACGCATCTGCCGGTCCTGATCATCCGACTCACCCTCCTGGTGGCTGCGACGGTCTGGACCATTGCCTCGTTGAAATCCGGGCGGATCACTGTGCCGTGGAGCCGGCTCTTCGTCCCTATGGCGATTTTTCTGGGGTGGGCTACTCTCTCCATCCTCTGGTCTCCGTACACCGCGATCAGTCTCCAGTGGCTTCTCAGCCTCTTCAGCTATGCACTGATGCTGTTTTTCGTTCTGCTGCTTGTTGACTCGCCCTGGCAGGTTCGGGCTCTGGTGATGGTGATTCTGGGGATGGGTCTCTTCGAAGCCGGGGTGGGGATGTACCAATATCTGTGGCTTCGCCAGCCCAGATCCACCGGGACCTTCTTCAATCCCAACTTTTTCGCGACCTACGAGGTGGCCACCTTTGCGGTGGCCTTCGGGCTACTGTGCTTCCGGGGACGAGAAGATGGCTTCAGATGGGCAAACCCCCTGTTGTGGCTCACGCCCTTGGTGGTCGGACTTGCGTTTGTGCTGGCCCAATCACGAGGGGGCCTGCTGGCATTCGTGGCGTCTGGGGCATTCATTGGACTCTCACGGTTCGGCAAGCCCTTTCTGGGCATCCTCTTGCTGGGTTTCGTCCTAGGCGCTCTTGTTCCCAATCCTCTCCAGCAGAGGATTCTGGCGGTCGGAACGAAAGACCCTTACGCCTTTACCCGGCTGGACATCTGGAAGAATTCAGTAGAGCGCATAGCCGATCACCCATGGGGCGTGGGTCTGGGAATCTACAAGTACACCTCATTCCGGTATCGCTTTCCCATCGAAGGGTCAATCGCGCGGTTCGCAAAGCGGGCGGAATCTGCCCACAATGACTACTTGCAAATGGCTGTGGAGTTAGGAGTGGTGGGGCTGGTCATGTTTCTGGTGGGCCTAGGGTTCTTGGGGTGGGAAATCAGGGAGACTTTGCGCCTTGGCCTGGCGCCCTGGGAAAGAGGGGCGGTCATCGGATTGAGCGGAGGGATCCTGGGTATCCTGACACATGGTGCCGTGGACGCGGTGTTTCATGAACCAGCGATCGTCCTTCTCCTCTGTCTGTTTGCGGGATTGATCTTGGTCCTGCGACGGATGAGGACGTCCGGTTCCTTCTCGGTTGTGGAGGTGCCATTTGCGTATCGACCCATCAGGGCAGTTTTGATCGTGGTTCTGGCTGCCTTGCTGGGCATTCTTGTCATCCGTCCAGCCGCCGCGTGGTACGCCTTTGACGAGGGAGAACGCGAAATGGCAGTCGGCCGTGTCGGTCACGCGTTGGATTGGTATCAATGGGCCACGTACATCGACCCCGGCACCAGCAGCTACCACGATGCCGTAGCGGCCACGCAGGTTCGTCTCTATCGGCAATTCGGGGCGGTGAAGCACCTTCACGGCGCTGCCAGTGAGCTTCAGGTCGCCTTGGAACTGAACCCACTGGATGCCCGATTAGCCAATCAGTTGGGACAGCTCTTTGTCTTGCTTGCTGAACAAGCCCCCACGAAAACAGAGCGGCAGGCGTTGCTGGAGGACGCTGAAGGGCATTATGAACAGGCAAGCCAGCTGGATCCCTATTCGCCCTTCAACTATTTCGAGCTGGGCAAGCTGCAATGGGCCCAGGGGCGTGTGCCTGAGGCGATGGCCTTGTTCACGCGGGCAACAAGTTACGAACCCAATTTCCTGCCAGCACGGCTTTACCTGGCCGAGCTCTTGTTAACGACTGGGCAGAAAGAGAGGGCAGCCTCGGAATACACCGAAATCCTGAACATCAAAGAACGCTACCAAGCACGGGCTGCCACGAGCCTTGAGCGACAGTACCTGGAAGTCGACCTTGACCACCTCCGACGTTCATTGGCTAGGGTGGAGGCGTCATGAGCAGCGCTGGACAGTATGCAGCGATTTCCACGTCTACTGTGATCCTCATCATGGGATTGCACTTCCTTCAGGTCCGGCTTGATGAGCAGCGCGCCCCCATCACGCAGTTTCAGCGGTTCATGTACTTACCTCAAGGCGAGCATTTGAAAATCGCCGCCTTGGGTTATCAACACGTGGTGGCCGATCTTCTCTGGATACAGGTTATCCAGGCTATGGGAGAGCGTCAGGTGACAGAAGAAGCCGGCCACTGGATCTACCGGGCGTTGGATATCATCACCACATTAGACCCCAAGTTTGTCCGGGTCTATGAGGTCGGAGGCATCGCGCTGACGACGCTGGTAGTCCACATTGACGAGAGCAACCGGATCCTGGAGAAGGGGATCCAGCACAATCCTGACGTTTGGACGCTGCCCTTCTTGCTCGGGTTCAACTATTACTTCGAGTTGCATGATGACGCCAAAGCGGCCGACTATATCGCCAAGGCTTCCCGCCTCCCTGGGGCGCCCGAGTACCTCGCGAGCTTCGCCACCCGGCTCTATGTCTCGGCTAGGGAGCCGCAAGTCGCCATCGACTTTCTGGCCCAGATGTATGAGCAGACCTCAGATGAGAACATCAAACGGATCCTCGAGCAACGGCTGAAGGAGGTCGTGGTAGAGCGGGATCTCCAGCTGCTCGAGAGGGCCATTAGCCGATACCGGGAGCGGTACACACGGGCACCCGAGCGTTTAGAGGACTTGGTGACTTCAGGGCTCCTGCGCTCGTTGCCCCGCGAGCCGTTCGGTGGCCGCTACCTCTACGACCCGCAGACGCAGACGGTGCGCAGCAGTGAGATGAAGGAACGGCTGAAAGTGTACGGCAAAAGGAGACCGCGATGACCCCGATTCGCACAGACGGGCTGACCAAAGAGTTTCGTCTCGGCCTCGGTCGCCAACGCGTCGTGGCATTGGACCGCTTGAACCTGGAGGTGCACCAGGGCGAGATCTTCGGATTTCTGGGGCATAACGGGGCTGGCAAGACCACCACCATCAAACTGCTCTTGGGCCTGCTCGCCCCGACTGCCGGACAGGCCTGGATTCTGGATCGGCCGATCGAGGACGTCACCATCAAGCAACAGGTGGGTTTTCTCCCGGAGGCCCCGTATTTCTATGAATACCTCACGGCAGAGGAGTTTTTGACCTTCTATGGACAGCTCTTTGGCCTTGGCGGAGCGCCGCTAACGAAGAAAGTCGAGGAGTTGTTGGAGATGGTCGCCCTGACCGACGCACGTCGTCTCCAGCTCAGAAAATTCTCGAAGGGCATGCTCCAACGGATCGGCTTGGCGCAGGCGTTAATCAATGACCCTGCCTTGGTCGTTCTGGACGAGCCCATGTCGGGGCTGGATCCCATTGGGAGGCGGGATGTTCGTGATATCATACTTAGCCTCAAGGAAGAAGGGAAAACCGTGTTCTTCAGCACCCATATCCTCCCGGATGTCGAGATGATCTGCGATCGGGTGGGCATTCTCGTGCGGGGACGTCTCCGGGCCGTGGGGACCGTCCAGGACTTGGTGGGAACAAGCGGCGTCGCTTCCGTCGAAATGGTCGTCGCGGGGCTGACCGACGCCGGCATTCAGGAAGCCGAGAGGCAAGGCGGGAAGGTGCTTCGCAGAGGAGCGCAGGTCTTGCTCAGACTGGATGATCCGAGCCGGGTGGACTCTCTTGTGGAGCTGGTTCTCCGATCGGGCGGCCGGCTGGTGTCTCTGGTGCCGCACAAGCGCACGCTGGAAGACCTTTTTCTTGAACAGGTGAAGGCAGGTCTTTGATGAGCCGGATCATTGTGATTGCGCTGAACACCTTCAAAGAGAATCTCCGAGACAAGATTCTCTATAACCTGGTGTTCTTTGGCCTGCTCTTGATCGGCAGTTCGATTCTGTTGAGCACCTTGACCATGGGGGAGCAGGCCAAGATCATTCAAGACATTGGGCTGGCAAGCATCAATCTCTTCGGTGTCATCATCGCGATCTTCGTCGGGATCGGTTTGGTCAGCAAGGAGATTGAGAAGCGGACCATTTATACGATCCTTGCGAAGCCCGTTCAGCGGTATCAATTTCTTCTCGGACGGTACTGCGGATTGGCTCTCATTCTTTTGGTCAATACTGCGATCATGGTGGTGGGGTTTTTTTTCATTCTCCTCGTCGGAAAGATCAGCCTGGGCTCAGGACTCATCAAGGCGATTAGCTTGATCTATATCGAGCTCTTGGTGATCGTGGCAGTGGCCGTCATGTTTTCCAGCTTCACGACGCCGACGCTGAGCGCCAGTTTTACCTTGGCGATTTGTGTCATTGGCCATCTGACCGCTGATCTCAGGGTGCTGGGCGCCAAGCTCCAGAATGAGCTGACGAAGGGGATTCTTGACGGACTGTACTACATGCTTCCCAACCTCGAGTACTTCAACGTGAAGGGCCCGGCTGTGCACGGCATTGCGATCGCGCCGCTGTACGTCGTCTCAGCGATAGCCTACGGGGTCCTCTACAGCGCGGTGATTTTGCTGATCTCCTGCGTGATCTTCCAGCGAAGGGATTTCAAATGACCTCCCCACCCCCACGCGCAAGATCACCGCACCGAGGCCGGGACGATCTGAGTCGATTCCAGCGGCTCCAGGTCGAGCATTTCGCGCGCGCGGATGAGGCCAAGTTCCTGTGGCAGACACAGGACGCATACTTAGCCAAGACCGAGCGAGCGCTACTGGACCGCGTCCCGGTGAAGAGCTCCGATCGGTTGCTGGAGGTGGGATGCGGCGAAGGCGGTAATCTCCAACTGCTGGGGCTCACTCCCCTGAGTGCGGTGGGCGTTGATTTCTCCCACGCCAAGGTCAGCTGGGCTCGGCATCATTGTGGGGCGGCTAGGTTCGTGTGTGCGGATGGGACACGCCTTCCCTTCCAGGACGAAACATTCGATGTGGTCTTATGCCGGGATGTCCTCCACCACACCGTAGACAAGTCAGAAGTGGTCGGAGAGCTCATCCGTGTGTGCCGCGCATTCGGACGAGTCGTGATCATCGAGCCCAACGGCGGCAGTCCGATCGTAGGATTGCTAGGCCTGCTGGTGGAGGCGGAGCGCGAGCTACTCCGAAACTCGTTGGGCGGCGTGCTCGCACTGCTGGATCGAGGACAAGTCGCCGAGCCCGATGTGAGCTGGGCGCAGCCGTTTCCCGCAGGCCGGGTGTTATTCCACTACCGCTGGGGGCTGCCTCGTCTCTCTGCCTGGTTAGCGGGCGCGGTGCTTGCGGCTGAGCGGCTGATCGGCCGGCTCGTGCCGACGGAACGATGGGCGTACATGATCATCACAACGGTCAAGACCGCCTCGGGCAAACCAGTCGTCTCCGAAAGCGTATGAGGATCAATCTGTGAGACTGCAACAAGAACGCGCGGTTCCCCGGTTTCAGCCATCCGGCAACGGTCAAGCGACGGCGCCTCGCGTCGTCAGTTCCACAGACAAGGCGCGTGCCTTTTTCGATGCGCTCGCACCGACGCGGGATCGCGACAAGACGCGTCACTGGTATTACTACCGGTACCTGACGGCGTTTCTCCAGTTCGTTGTGCCACCGGGGCAGCGGGTGCTCGAGGTGGGATGCGGGACCGGAGATCTTCTGGCCGCTGTCGATCCGGTGGTCGGGGTCGGCCTGGACATCAGCCACGCCATGCTCACGATCGCGCGGCGCAAATACCCACACCTACATTTTGTCCAGAGCGATGCCCATGGTCCTGCTCTGTCCGGTCGCTTCGACTACATCATCCTCTCAGACCTTGTCGGGGATCTGGAAGATGTGCAGGAGGCCTTTGCCCGCTTGAAACACTTGGCGGGTCCCGGAACCCGTCTGATCATCACGTATTACAACTACCTGTGGGAACCCGTGCTCAAGCTCGCGGAGCGCCTGGGGCTCAAATCTCCGCAGAACGTCCAGAACTGGTTGCCAGTAGACGACATCGAGGGGTTTCTCGCGCTCTCTGGCTTCGCGACGATCCGCAAGGGCTACCGGCTCCTCCTTCCCGTGTACCTTCCCGGCCTGTCCTGGTGCTGCAACACCATCCTGGCGCATCTGCCGGGGGTACGCCGCCTCTGCTTGACCCAATACCTCATCGCGCGGGTCGCGCCTGATCCGGCCGACCGTCGCGAGTACTCGTGTTCGGTGATCGTTCCGTGCCGGAACGAGGCCGGGAACATCAGGGAGATCGTCAACCGGACGCCGTCGCTCGGAGCGGGCACCGAGGTCATCTTTGTGGACGGTAATTCCACCGATGGCACCGTGGATCGCATCCAAGAAACCATCGCGAGCTATGAGGGACCCAACACGATCCGGTTGATCCACCAGGGCGAAGGGGTTGGGAAGGGCGATGCGGTGCGCAAAGGATTCGAGGCGGCCACGGGGGAGCTGCTCATCATCCTGGACGCAGACGTGAGCGTGGATCCTGAGGCGCTCCCCAAGTTTTACCACGCGATCGTTGAAGGCCATGGCGAATTCGCTAACGGGAGCCGCATGGTGTATCCCATGGCGAGTCAGGCGATGCGCCTGCTCAATCTGATCGGCAACAAGGTCTTCAGCATGATCTTTACCTGGCTCCTGGAACAACGCCTCCGGGACACCCTCTGTGGGACGAAGGCGTTGCTCCAACGGGACTACGAGAAGATCAAGGCCGGCCGATCTTACTTCGGCGACTTCGATCCATTTGGCGACTTCGATCTCCTGTTCGGCGCGGCCAAGCAGAACCTGAAAATCGTGGAACTGCCGGTCCGCTACCGGGATCGCACGTACGGGGAGACCAAAATCAGCCGATTCCGGCATGGTCTGCTCCTGCTGCGGATGTGTTGGATCGCCTACAAGCGGTTCAGGCTCTATTGAGAAAGCGTGGCGCGGCTGGCTGCGGACGCTGAAGGCCTTCTTGAGATGGGAGCGTGGTTATGAGAGTGCTGGCGGTTGTGCCCCCCGATCCATGGGTGGAGGTGAATGTGCTGCAAACGCTTCGCCAGCACTACTGCGAAGACCTCTATGTCTTCCTTTGTCCGGAAGAGAACCAATTGGGACTCCGACAGTGGAGGGCCCGACGCGATGCCTTAAACGAAGACTTGGTACGTCTCGCAGGAAGCCTTCGATCAACCGGGCGTCTGGACGTGATCTTTTTCATTGTTTACGACGATTTTCTGACAGTCGAGACCGCAAAGAGATTGCGGGCCATGGGCGTGGCGATGATCAATTACCATATCGACATGGTCTTCCAGTGGTATCGGGTCATCCGTACGGCTCCATTCTTTGACTTGCTCGCGGTCGCCCAAATGTCGAATGCTGAGCATCTGGCCGCCTACAATCCGAATATCGAATGGATGCCCATGGCCGCGAATCCGAGCTTTTATCACTCGCGTGCGGGAACCGTCCCCGCTTACCAGTACCAAGTTTCGTTCATCGGCAGTTTTAATCCATACCGACGTGCGCTACTCGCCGAGTGCGTTCGAAGAAACCTCACTCCGGTAGTATTCGGACAGGGCTGGCGGAGTGGGGAGTCCCAGGGTCGGAAATTCAAATGGGACCCGTATAAGGTGCTTCACGATCTTCGATTTTATGCGGTGCCGCGATGGCGGGTAGAGGGGCTTGCAAGCGTGACGGGTCCGATCACGCGAAAGTATTCGCGGTGGCGCGCGTTAAAGCCTCCCGCCGGCCTGGATTGCCGAGGACCCTGCGAGACCGAAGCGCTCCCCGCCATTTTCAGAGTCAGCCAGGTGAATCTGGGCTTCTCCGACACAGGCTGGCACAGCAAGAAAGGCATTGTTCGATCCGGGATGCTGCAGTGTCGCCTTCGAGACTTCGAAGTCCCCATGTCCGGAGGGTTTTATCTGGTTCAGGAAGCGCCAGACCATCGCGAATATTACGTGATCGGCAAAGAGATTGAGACGTGGTCTGCGCCCGAAGAGCTCGTCGATAAGGTGAAGTTTTATTCCCGTAACGAAGAAGCCGCTCGGCGAATTCGTGAAGCCGGACAGAAACGGGCGCTTGAAAGTCACACCTGGCGCCATCGGTTTGATCGCCTGTTTGTTCGACTGCGATCGGTCGGAAGGCTGTCGTGAGTGCCTGGATAGAAGCGAGATGAACCTACAAGAGGCTGAAAGTAGCACGATCCTGATCACACCTGCCCAGGGCTGGGTCTCACTGCACCTGAAAGAACTTTGGGAGTATCGGGAGCTTTTCTATTTCCTGGTCTGGCGGGACATGAAGGTTCGTTATAAGCAGACCATTCTAGGCGTGGCATGGGCAATCCTCCAACCGGTCTTCACGATGTTCGTGTTCACGGTCTTTTTCGGCTGGCTGGCTCACATGCCTTCTGATGGAGTGCCCTATCCCATCTTTGCCTACTCCGCGTTGCTGCCCTGGCAATTATTTGTCCGGTCGCTAACTGCCTCGAGCAATAGCGTGGTGGCGAATGAGAACCTCATCACGAAAGTGTACTTTCCACGGCTTGTGGCGCCTCTCTCTGCGACGGTGGCTGGCGTGTTGGACTTCGCGATTGCCTCTGTGGTGCTGTTCGTCATGATGTGGTTCTACCATATTGTACCAACGAGTGCTGTGTGGTTGCTCCCATTGTTCGTGCTGCTGGCGATCGCCACCGCATTAGGCGTTGGATTATGGCTCTCGGCGTTGAACGTACAGTATCGCGATGTGGGACATGCCATCCCATTCCTGACACAAATCTGGTTGTTTGTTACGCCGATCGTCTATCCCAGCAGCCTAGTACCGGAGCCATGGCGCATCGTGTATGGGCTTAATCCGATGGTCGGTGTGGTCGAGGGTTTCCGGTGGTCGTTGTTGGGAACGGGAAGCGGACCTGGCGGCATACTGACGGCATCGACGTTGGTAGCCTGCGCGTTACTGGTCTCCGGCATGTTCTATTTTCGTCGCATGGAGCAAACGTTTGCGGATACGGTGTGAGCCATGGGTGATACTGCCATCCGTGTAGAAAACGTATGCAAACGCTATCGCATCGGCCAGCGCCAACGGTACAAGACTCTCCGTGACGCGCTGTTTGGCGTCATGGGTACGCCGTTTCGAGGCCTAGGTGCGTGTTTGAGTGGTCAAGGTACATCGAAGAGCTATCAGGAATCAGACAACTTTATCTGGGCGCTCAAAGATGTATCCTTTGAGGTCAAGCGTGGAGAAGTCATTGGCGTCGTCGGGCGGAATGGGGCTGGCAAGAGCACGCTCCTGAAAATTCTGTCTCGTATCACTAAGCCTACGAAGGGCTTCGCGGAGATCCATGGCCGTGTGGGGTCGTTGCTGGAAGTGGGCACCGGTTTTCATCCGGAACTGACTGGTCGCGAGAACATTTACCTGAACGGCGCCATTCTCGGAATCAAGAGAAAGGACATAGATCGCCGGTTCGATGAGATCGTGGCTTTTGCCGAGGTGGAGAAGTTTATTGATACTCCCATTAAGCATTATTCGAGCGGGATGTACCTGCGCTTGGCTTTTGCCGTAGCCGCCCACCTAGAGCCGGAAATTCTGCTGGTGGACGAGGTGCTTGCCGTAGGTGATGTCGCCTTCCAGAAAAAATGTATGGGCAAGATGGGAGATGTGGCCAAAGAAGGAAGGACAGTGCTGTTGATAAGCCATAATATGGCGGCGGTGGAAAACCTGTGCCAGCGAGGGGTGGTCCTTCACCAAGGGCAGATCACATATATCGGTAACCAGGCTGAGGCTATCGCTCAATACCTGAAAAGCCTAAGCGGGAACGCGCTCTCTTTGATGGATCGAAAGGACCGCATTGGATCCGGCGCCGTGCGAGTGGTCGGCATCGAAGTAAAAGATGTGCATGGGAATACCCTTGATTCTGTAGCCAGTGCTCAAGACCTGGATCTTTACCTTTACTTCGTGACCGCAACCGGTTTCCGCAGTCGGAGGGTCATTGCCAGCCTGCTTTTGAAGACTCAGTTGGATGTGCCAGTCTTTCTCCACCACAATCGGCTGACCGGCGATGAGTTTGGGGAATTGCCTGAATCGGGCGCCTTTGTCTGTCGTTTGCAACGGTTGCCGCTGCCGCCCTCCACCTACCAGATTACGTACAGCATCCTGGCAGATGGAGAGTGCCTCGATGGGATCACCAATGCTGTCGAGATGACGGTCGTCGAGGGTGATTTTTTCGGGTCTGGCGAGGTTCCGCCGATCAGTCACGGCGTGTGCTTGGCCGAGGGCAGGTGGAGGCTACTGCCCGGGTGCGCTCCTTCGGGTCTCAGAAGGCAGTCATGAGCAGGAACCTGGTATCCCACATCCGACAGGTGGTGAGGGCTTTCGTTGGTCGTGACGATCTTACCGAGCCGCTTGAGGTGAAACGGTCTGAGTGGAGGTTCTATCTAGATTATTTGCCGAGCAGCGCGGGGTTCAAACAGTTGAAAACCGCTTGTGAGTTATCCGGTCGAAGCAATATCGTGTTGAGCAACGTCGCGTTGGCGGACCGAGAGGGTGTTGTCAAACTGCATGTCTATGATCGCGACCACCTGAGTTGGAGCTCCCTGGCCGAACGCCCTTTGCATAGATATGGACTTCCCGTGCAGTCAGTGGGGACAGAGGAGGTTCTGGCAACCACTGTTGACGCCTTTTGTGAGAAAAATGCCATCTCCCGGATCGACTTGCTCAAAATAGATGTTGAAGGCGCGGAGTATCAGGTCCTGCTTGGCGCGCGATGCATGCTGCAAGAGAAACGCGTCCGCTGTTGCGTTTTCGAATTTGGCGCGACCACGTTCGATATGGGCAACGACCCTGACGCCATTGAGGACTACTTAACTGGATTGGGCTATCGGCTTCGCAATATCGTGAGCCGAGATCCCGTCTTCCCCGGGCGCACTGGTGCCGAGGCGGCGCGCTTTTCCATGCACGTGGCGACACCTGAGCCATGATACGAGAAGCCTCTTGGATGCTGCGATATGCCGGCCGTTCGCTTCGCGACACGGTGCGCGCATGGCCCCGTGGACTTGCTGGATGGAAGAAATTCTGGGCGAGCTATCTGCAGTATACGCGGATGGCTCCGTCGGACCGACAGCCGCTGGTGGGTTTTTTATATCCCTGCCTGGGCGATGATACGGCAGAAACTCCCATCGAGCCCACGTACTTCTACCAGGATGCCTGGGCGTTTGAAAAAATAGTGCGAAACCGCCCCGTTCGACATGTAGATGTCGGCTCTCACTACAAGTTCGTCGCGTTGCTTTCGAAAGTCGTTCCGGTCACGATGGTGGATTTGCGACCGCTCTCGCTGCCCCTCGACTCAGTCGCATTTGAGAAGGGTTCGATTTTGAATTTGCCCTTCGCGAGCCGCTCGGTGCCCTCCGTCTCCAGTCTGTGTGTTGTGGAACACATCGGCTTGGGGCGCTACGGCGACCCCCTCGACTCGTTCGGTTCTGAACAGGCTATTCAGGAACTCAGGCGTGTTGTCCAGCCCGGTGGAGACCTGTACGTGTCCGTTCCTCTCGACGACGAGAATCGCGTCTATTTCAACGCGCATCGGGCTTTTCGCGAGGACTACGTACTGAAGTTGTTCGAGCCCTTCCAGGTTGTGGAGCGCCGGTATATCTATGGCAAAACTTTTACTGACCGACTTCAGCCAGGGTTCGGCATAGGGTGCTATCACCTGAAATGCAGGTGTTGAGCGAGGCTCGCATGAATTTCCTCGCAATGATTCTGCGGTAGGGCACGGTATGATGGGACAGCTCATACATGGGGACCTTCCTAAGGAGCTCATGCTGCAACTGAAAGGAAAATACGCCTTGGAAGATTTCATCGAGACGGGGACCTATCAAGGCGGCACAGCCGTGTGGGCCGCGGCTCATTTCGATCGTGTGACCACTATCGAGTTTTCAAGGTCCCTCTATGAGGAGACGAAGGCCCAGCATGACGGGGCATCGAACCTAAGTTTTCTATTCGGAGATTCGCGAGAGGCCTTGCGCGCGATTGTCCCCACGCTCCAGCAACCCGCCATTTTCTGGTTGGACAGCCATTGGAGCGGCGGCCAGACCTATGGCCAGAATGACGAATGTCCGCTGCTTGAAGAAATTGAAGCAATCACCTCATCTGTGCACACACATTTTCTGTTCATCGATGACGCACGGTTGTTTGCCGCCCCGCCGCCTCGGCCGCATCGAATAGACCAGTGGCCGACGATTGATGAAGTCATTGGCGCGCTCACCTCTACAAGTCACAGATATTACATCGTTATCATTGAGGATGTAATTGTGGCCGTCCCTGAACACGCGCGGGCCCTTGTCGCTAGCTATTGTCAAGAGGTGAATACAAGAGCCTGGCAAGAGTTTGGGAGAAACCGAGAAAAAGGCGTGAAAAGAAACGGATTGCAAAGAATGATGCAAAGGCTCGGTGCATTGGCTTATGGCTTGCGCATGCCGTTCAAGCGCTTTCGGTTCTGAGAGTCCGACGAGCATGAGAAGGCGATGATCCCCCTTCATCCGGTAACAGACGTCGATCACGCGTGCCCCCATTGTCACGTCCGGTTGGGGGTGAAAGGCTGGTATATCCCTGGGATGCGCAACCTGGCGGAACTGGCATGCTCGCAGTGTGGGCGAGAGTTTTATGGCGATTTGCCTGCCGGTCATGGTCTGCACTATCCAATGCTCCTGGAGAAGGCCACCGGGGTGGTACATGATCGAGTCTCGGTGCCGTGGTTCTCAGAGTGGCTGTACGCGTCCTACACCCAAAGGCGAAGCGAGCCACTCAGCCTGCACGTGGAAGAATACAAGCCAGTCCGACGCGCCGTGCTCCTGAACTGCTTGGATTTCCGCTATGGACATTGCTTGCTGAAGTTGCTCAACGCACAACACTACCTGGATCGCAGGCCTGATCTCGGACTGATTGTTCTGGTGCCACGCTACTTGCGGTGGTTGGTGCCCGAGGGCGTCGCCTCGATCTGGACGGTGGATCTGCCTCTCAGCAGGGGGATCGAGTGGAACGACTGGCTAGGCCAGGAGATCCATCGCCGAATAGAGGAACTGGAGGAGTGCTATTTGAGCGTGGCTTTCTCGCATCCGCACCCGGACGACGTTGCCATCGAGAAGTTTACACGTGTCACGCCTTTCCCAGTGCACGAATGGGAAGAACGCCTGTATAGGCCGACGGTCACATTCATCTGGCGAGGCGACCGTCTCTGGATCGGCGCGCCTTCTGACGGAATTCCCGAAGGAGAGATAGGGAGCTCTTCATGCGCCACTCTTGAGCAATCTCTGAAAATCGTCACACTTGCAACCCGTTTGAGAAAACGATTACCGGGTCTCGATTTTGCGGTTGCTGGGTTGGGGAAGCCAGGAGGGCTGCCAGAGTGGATTCTCGACTTGCGTATGACGACCCCTGACGAGGAGGCGGAACGTAGATTATGCCAACGATACGCGCGCAGTCATGTGATCATGGGCGTCCACGGCTCAAGCATGCTGCTCCCGTCTGCTCACGCAGGAGCCGTCATCGAGCTGATGCCAGAGGAAAGGTGGGGCAACGCATTGCAGGACCTTCTTTTGCGCAAGGGCGATCTGCGGGAGGCACTTTTCCGTTGCCGCGTTTTACCACTCACCCTTTCGGTCGATGCGCTTTGCAATGTCGTGGTGTCGCTGTTGGACAAATGGACGGGGATGTTGCTGCATATGCAA
>VBOF01000130.1 GCA_005877855.1 Nitrospirota bacterium
AAGACGGTCTACGAGTACTACCAGCAACAGAAAGAGACTGCATCGGAGACCGGCCCCAAGGAGTCTCCGGTCAAGGTCCGGACGGATTGGTTGCGGCCGCCGGGCGCAGTCGACGAAACGCTCTTTCTGGACCGCTGTACGCGCTGCGGTGATTGCCTGCCGGCGTGCCCGTACGGGAGCATCAAGAAGGATGTCGCGACCGGGTACCCGGTCATTTTCGCCAACGAGTCCCCGTGTTATCTCTGTGAGGATTTTCCTTGTATCGCGGCCTGCGAGACTGAAGCCCTGCTCCCGGTGGGAGACCGCACGGACGTGCGCATGGGGCTGGCGGTGGTCAGCCGGGCGGACTGCACGGCCGACCAGGGGTGCCGGTTCTGTCTGGCGAAATGCCCGGTCGAAGCCCTTTCGGTTGATTTTACCGACCCTTATCCGGTCGTGGACGAGGCTAAATGTGTGGGGTGCGGCATCTGCGAGCAGGTCTGCTCGACGGTGAACGATCGGATCGCCATCAAAGTGGTCTCGGGCAGGCGTCTCGAACCGGCCCCACCCTCGCGGGGGCCCGAAAAAGGCTTGTAATGCACACGAATAGGGGGTCAAAAAGCCCTTGACAACCTTGGACGGGTTCTCCTATTCTTGGTAAACCCAAAGCTTAGGAGGCTGTGAGCAATGGGACCTCAGGCAGTGTCTGGTAATCCGGCAGGCAAAGCCGGCTTAGCCGATGCCCCGGCAGTCGAGCTGGCTCTATCCCGCAGCAAATTGTACCTCCTCCTCTCCTGGGGTTTCCTCTACCCCGAGGAAGAGGAGTTTTACAACTACCTGCAAGACGGCGAGTTCGTGGAGGATGGTCTCTCCGCGGTCGAATCGTTGGAGAAAAGCTTCGAGGCGGCAAAGGCGTCCCCGGCGGCCCGTGACCTCATCCTCCCGATTCGAAAGCTCATCGAACAGATCGGCGAGTGGGAGCAGGAAAACTTCAAGACGTGGGAGTTCAGCGACCTGCAGGACGAGCATCGGCGGGTGTTCTCCAACGTGATCAGCCTCGACGCGCCACCCTACGAAACGCTGTTCGGGAACGAGCACGTCTTTCAGCAGTCCCACACCATGGGCGACATTGCGGGGTATTACAAGGCGTTCGGTCTGGAATTGGCTGAAGTGGTCCACGAACGACTGGATCACATCAGCGTCGAGTTGGAGTTCTTGCATTTCCTGGCCTACAAGGAATCGTACGCGCTGTGTCACGACGGCGAGGAGAAGCTTCAGGTCGTCGTGGACGCCGAGAAGAAGTTTGTGCGGGACCACATCGGGCGATGGGCGCCCTTGTTTGCCGACATGGCGTCGAAGAAGGCGCAGCGGGGATTCTTCCACCTGCTGTGCGAGTTGGGCAAGGCCTATCTCAAGTTCGAGTGCGCCTATCTGGGCGTCAAGCCCCAGCCCTACAAAGAAACCGACTACAAACCGGCCACCTTCAACCCTCCGGAAGGAGCCACGTTCGAGTGCGGGGCGCAGGACCTCGGGAACGAGTTGACGGTGCTGCTGGATGAAGTCGGGGGCCGTTCTCAGATGGACGAGAGTGACACGAGTGAAGGAGGCGGAGATTCTGGTAAGGCCGGTCATGCCTAAGAGATCGGCCGGTTGCATGCATCGTCGTCACATGAGGCTTTTTAATAATCTGCGAGTCACACAGGCGTTGATCGGTTAATTACTTTTTTCTTAGAGAGGAGGGGCTATCGCTATGGAAATCATTCACACGAGGAACAGGGCCGTCGTATGGGGAGTGCTGCTGAGCGCCCTTGTCGTAGGCGTGGTCCTGACACTGGGGCAGGTCCCGTTGGCCGTCAGCCAGCCGGTCGCCATCCAGGCGAAGATGATCAAGGGACCCATTCCGATGGACGGGGCCAACCCCATGTGGGAGAATGTGCCCGGTGTGGTGGTGCCGCTCACCGGACAAACCATCACCACGCCGATGCACCCCAACATCGCCGTTAAGTCCGTCTTCGTGAAGGCGGTCTCGAACGGCAAGGATATCGGCATCCGGCTGGACTGGGCGGATCAGTCCAAGAACGACACGACCATCGGCCCGCAGCATTTCCGTGACCAGGCGGCCATTCAGTTCCCGGTCAACACCAGCGGGGCCCCGCCGTTCCAGTGCATGGGGCAGTCAGGCGGGACGGTGAACATCTGGCGGTGGAATGCCGAGTGGCAAAAGGACCTCGGAAAGGACGTCGCCGGAATCTGGGACGTGGACAATGAATACCCGGCTATTTTCTGGGACTATTACTATGAAGAGCCGGCTGGCGGCGTGACCTACCTGGATCGCGTCGGGCGGAGCATGGGCCCGTTCAACACCGGCATCTGGTCGGGCAATATCCTCTCCGATCCTGAGTTGCGGATCGGGTCCGTCGAAGACCTCAATGCGAACGGGTTCAGCACCCTGACGACCCAAATCCACCAGGATGTGTTGGGGAACGGCGTGTGGGAGCATTCGGGTTCGCTCAAGGGTGGGTGCTGCACGGGTCCGACGTGGCGGGTGGTGTACAAGCGGGCGTTGCAGACCCAGGACCCCAATGACGTGCAGTTCAAGCTTGGCATGTCGGTTCCGGTGGCGTTTGCCGTGTGGGATGGCCAAAACGTCGAGCGTGACGGGATGAAGGCGATCTCCACGTGGTTCACCCTGCATCTTCCGCAGTAAGGCATATGGTCATACCGCTGCCGTAGGGAGCGAGCCGCCGGCGCGGTAGTAGTTGGGCCCCGGGGGATCAGTTCAAGGATCCCCCGGGGTTTTTTATGCCCTCGGAAGGGGCACTGGAAGCGGCCCCCTGCGCCCTTTCGGAGGGTCGCCAACCCTGCAGATTCAGTTGCATTTCCCTCTACGCAGGGTGTATAAAACCTCGAAGGGCGGCGCAAGGAAAACGTGGAGGTAGCGAGGTGCCAAGATGAAAGCCATGCTCTTGTTCCCCCCTACTTGGCATCCCTCCCAGCCATACCTGAGTCTTCCGTCGCTCACCGGCTTCCTCAAGCACGAAGGCGTCACGGACATCGTCCAGCGGGACCTCGGCATTGAGGTCCTCGACGGCTTCCTGAGCCAAGGCGTCGGCCGTGAGACCTACGAGCGGATGCAGGAGAAGGTCACGACCCTGGAACGCCTGGGGACGCATGGAGAAACGGGTCCGTCGAGCCAGGAGCACCTGGCCCGGATGAAAGAAGCCCTCGACTGGTTTCCGCCGCTCTACGACCACATCGAGGAAGCCAAAAGGTTCCTGCGCTCCGAGCCGTTCTACGATCCTGACACGTACCGAGAGAGCCTGATCCTCATCGATCGCTGGCTCGCCTTCGTTTCGACGCTGTATTTCCCGACACGGATCTCCGTGGTCGACAACCAGTGGCGGTATTCCATCTATTCGTCCAAGGACATCTTGAAGGCGGTCGCGGACGAGCAGGAGAATCCGTACCTGGAGGTCTTCCGGTCCCGACTGGTGCCGGATATCCTGGCGCAGGCCCCCGACCTGGTCGGCGTCTCGATCACCGCGACGTCCCAGATCATGCCGGGCCTCACCCTCTGTCGCTTGATCAAGCAGGCGAACCCTGATCTGCATCTGACCATCGGCGGGAGCATCTTCACCCGGCTGGTGGACAACCTCCGGCGGGTCGATGCGATGTTCCAGTTTGCCGATGACTTTGTGGTCTTTGAAGGGGAGACCGCCTTGCTCGAGCTCATCCATCAACTGGAGGGGAAGCGCGATTTCAGCAAGGTGCCGAATCTTATCTACCGGCAGAACGGGAAAACCATCGTCAACCAGCCGTTTTTTTCCGAAAACATCAATGCGCTGGCGGCGCCGAACTTCGATGGCTTTCCGTTCCGCCAGTACCTCGCGCCCCAGTCCGTGCTCCCCATCCAATTTTCCCGCGGGTGCTACTACAAGGACTGCGCCTTCTGCGCCTTGACGCTGGATCACCAGAATTTCCGGCAGCGGGCTCCGGAAAAGGTCGTGGACGACGTGAAAGGGCTCATGGAGAGGTACCAGACGCCGTTCTTCTTCTTCACCGACGAGTGCTTCGCCCTGTCGCCGACCAAGCGGCTCTGCCGCCAGCTCATCGAGGCCGGGGTCAACGCCCAGTGGACCTGCGAGATGCGGTTCGAGAAGAACCTGACGCGGGACCTGCTCAAGCTGATGCGGGATGCGGGGTGCTTGAAGATCGTCTTCGGACTGGAGTCCTACAACCAGCGGGTGATGGATTTCATGAAGAAGGGGATCCAGCGCGAGCACGTCAACCGGATCGTCGACGATTGCCTGGATCTCGATATCGCCGTGCACTGTTATGTCCTGATCGGCTTCCCCACCGAGACGGAGGCGGAAGCGATGGAAACCGCGAACTTCATCCGCGGGCACACCCGGCTGCACTCGTCCTACGGCTTCTCGTGCCAGCCCTGCCTCTTCGACCTGGAGAAAGAGGCGCCGATCATGAGCGACCCGGCCAGCTACGGCATCCGGCGGATCATGCGGCCGGCGTCGGAGGACCTCAGCCTGGGCTATTTCTACGAAGTGATGGAAGGGATGAAGCCCGACGAAGCGGAACGGGTCTACCAGTACGTGTACGAAAAGGTCAGCGAGGTGGTGTGCGAGCTGCCATTCAATTACTCCATGGCTGACGGGTTGCTGTACATCGCCCGCGCGAAGACGCACCCGGTCGCGACGGGGTAGCAGCGTCGTGAGCGATCCGGTCGAGGAGCCCTGATGGCCGAGTCCGTGACGACCCAGAAAGTTCGCGCCGGCGCCGAGACCGGCAGCCTGCTCTTGGAATATTTCCTGAAAGCCTTGGTGATCGCGGGGCTCTGCGAGCTCATCCTCTACCGTCTGGTGTCCCGACTGGGGATGCACCTGTCCAAGGTCGCGAAGGAATACGTGGTCGTCGAGTATTTCCTGCGGGGGGCGTCCGCCGTCGGCTTCGTCTTGATGAACTTTTCGGCGATCCTCGTGTTACTCGTCCTGCTGGTGCTGCTCTTCTACAAGATGAACGGGTTGCTGGCCCGGCCCCTGGACCGGATCGTCGTACCGATGGTGTCGCTGCTCCTTGCGCTGACGGCGGCGTTCCTGCTGTTCCCGCCACGCATGTTGGGCTCGGTCGTCTACAACGGGCTGACGGTGGTGCTCCTGTGGACCCTCGTGGTCCAGTATTGCCGGGCCAATCCTGCCCCGTCGGCTCGAGCCCTGGCGCTCTGTTACGGGGCTGGCGTGTCGAGCTGGCTCTACTACCAGATGTCGACCACCACGTACGGGTGGCTGGGGATCGTCTCGACCCCGCCGCTGGTTCATGAAATCAGCCGCCTCGGCGAAGCCCTGATGGTCGTGGCGACCGTGCTCGTCTTCGCCGTGTACTCCGGGTTCACGTTTCGGACCAAGAACCGGCAACAACGGCGCCGGTCCGTGCAGTTCGCGGCCACATGGGCTGCTCTGTTCCTCGCCTTGCTGGTGATGGATGGCGTGCTCGAGTTCTTCGATCCGGCCATGGCCAGGGACGTCCGCCAGGCGAGCCAGGGCATCGGCTGGATTTTCCAGATGGGGATGGGCTACACCTTCTATCTGCCGTTCGCGCTCTATGTGGCCGGCCTGCTGTTCTGGTCGTATACGGTGATCAAGCAGATCAGCATGGGGCGGCGCGCCGGCTACGGGCTGGTCCTGATGTTCATTGCGGGGTACGCCCTGCAGTTGTCCCATCTGAGCCTTTTCGTGGTCGTGGGCTTGCTGCTGATCGTGAACGATGGCAGGATCGACGCCCGCGAGTCAGTCAGCCAACTGTTCCCGGTGGGGATGCCCGATCGTCCCGCCGCCGCGCCGGGCGTGTCCTGAGCCGAACGCGTATGACCGATGGGGATGTGACCAAGATGGATGCCGGCACCGACCGAGACACGCAGCCGGACGCCAAGCCTGCCGACGAGGCTGTTGAGGCGCCGCTGAGCCTCGACGAAGAAATGGCGGAGATCAAGAAGCTGCTCGAGGAGGACCCTGAGGACTTCCAGGCCCAGTGCCGCCTGGGCGAGATCTACTTCGCCAAGGGCATGCTGGATGAGGCGCTGGAGAACGTGACGAAGGCGATCGAGATGGCGGAGTCTATCCGCAAGCAGATGGACCAGTCGCTCGCCATGTACTATGCGAACCGGGGCACCATCCATGCGACGAAGGGGAACATTGACGACGCCATGGCCCAGTACCGGAAAGCCCTGGAGATCAATCCGCGGGACGTCCTGGCGCTCTTCAATCTCGGACGGGCGCAGTACGACCGAGACGAGTACATGGAGGCCATGCCGTTGCTCGAAAAGCTCGTGGATGTCACCCCGGATGATCCGATCGCCTGGTTCCAGTTGGCGAAGGTCTATGAAAAGCTCGATCTGCGGCATATTTCCGACCTCCATACGATCGACAGCGCCATCATGGCTTATCGCCGGGTGCTCGAGCTCGACCCGCACAACCTGGAAGCGGCCTTTGCGCTGATGGAGATCTACCTGAACCTGCGCAAGGCGGAGGAGGCGATCGGGGTGCTGGAGGCGGCGGTTCAGAGCAATCCGGACGAGCCCCTGGCGTACTACAACCTGATCAGCACCTATGAGAAGGCCAAGCGGTTTGCCGAAGCCGACCAGACGCGCGAGCGGCTCAAGCAGCGGTTTGCCTCGCGGCGGGCCACGACGGAGTCGAAGGACAAGTAACCGGAGCCACTGACAAGGGAGCGCGCTATGTTTGGAAGCATGGGCATCACCGAACTGGTACTGATTCTCTTCATCGTGCTGATCATCTTCGGGGCCGGCAAGCTCCCGCAGCTTGGCGAAGGGCTGGGCAAAGCCATCAAGGGCTTCAAGAAGTCGGTGCATGAAGCGGACGCCATCGAAGCGGAGGCCAGCGCGCAACAAACGCAGATCCAGCAGCCGGTCGCGCCTGACGGGACGCCGGGGGCCCATCCTGGAGTCGCGCCGCCGCCTCCCACTGCGCCGCCGTCGGAGCCGCCGAAGGCATGAGGTCGCAGATTGAGGTGAGGGGTAGTCTATGGATAGCAGCGTCATAGCCGTCGGCATCATCGAGACCTTTGCGGGCAATGGGAAATCCCGCAGCACGGGGGACGGCAAGCCGGCGACGAAGGCAGGCATGCCGCTGCCGGTCGGTGTCGCGATCGACCCGCAGAACCAGTCCCTCTACTATACGGAGTCCGGGTCCGATCGCGTGCGACGGATCGAGCTGGCGACGGGCATCATCAGCCACGTGGCGGGCATCGGGGAGACCTGTTACAGCGGCGATGGCGGGCCCGCCGCCGAGGCGGGGCTGTACCTGCCGCTGGATGTGGCCTTTGATTCGAAGGGCGATCTGTACATTTGCGATTCCGGGAGCAACCGCATCCGCCGGGTCGACATGAAGACCGGGATCATCGACGCCATCG
>VBOF01000366.1 GCA_005877855.1 Nitrospirota bacterium
CTGCAGCATGTCATGCATCTTGTCGAGCTTCGGCAGGTAGTCGTAGGCCCAATTGTTGTCCTTGTGCGCGGCATTACCGTACCAGGCCTTCATGAGGCTCACGTGGAACTTGTGGTAGTTCTGCCAGTACGACATCTGGCCCGGACGCAGCGGCTTCTGCACGCGTTTCTCGATATAGGCCTTGTAGTCGGTCTCCTTCTCACCCGGCAGCGTCAGGTAACCGGTCAGCAGTTCGGACATCAGCCCGAGGTCGGTCAGGCCCTGGATGTTGGAATGGCCGCGCAAGGCGTTCATGCCGCCGCCGACCATGCCGATGTTGCCGAGCAGCAACTGCACCATGGCCGCGGTGCGGATCATCTGCGATCCCACGGAGTGCTGCGTCCAGCCGAGCGCGTACATGATCGTCATGGTGCGGTCCGGCGCCGCGGTCTCGGCCATCATCTCGCACACCTTGAGGAACCCCTCCTTGGGCGTGCCGGTGATGCTGCTCACGAGCTCAGGCGTGTAGCGCGAGTAGTGCGCTTTCATCAGATTGAACACGCAGCGTGGGTTCGTGAGCGTCGGATCGATCTTGACATAGCCATCCTCGCCCAGCTCGTACATCCAGGTGCTCTTGTCATAACTGCGCTTGGCCTCGTTGTACCCGGAGAACAGACCGTCCTGGAACGTGTAGTCGGCGCGCACGATGAAACTCACGTCGGTGTACGCCTTCACGTACTCGTGCTGGATCTTGTCGTGCGTGAGGAGGTAATTGATGACGCCGCCCAGGAACGCGATGTCGGTGCCGGCGCGCACGGGGACATAATAGTCGGCCACCGCTGCCGAGCGCGTGAAGCGCGGATCGGCCACGATCAGCTTGGCCTCAGGTTGGCATTTTTGATGTCAACCCAGTGATTGGTCATCGCGCCACGGCCGAACGTCGGGGCCAGACTGGCCACCGTGGGGCCGTGTCAAAAACGCGCTTGATTATCGAATGCCAGGATCCCCAGATTGCGGACGACCTTGTGCGTGATGTAGCCGGTCTCGTTGCTCGAGGCCGAGGCTGCAAGAAAGCCTGTGCTGAGCCAGCGGTTGACCGTGGCACCGTCCGCGTTCTTCGCGATAAAATTCTTGTCGCGATCGTCCTTCATGAGACGCGCGATACGGTCGAAGGCCTCGTCCCATGAGATGCGCACGAACTTGTCCGATCCGGGCGCGCGGTACTCCGGGTACTTGAGCCGGTTGGGGCTGTGCACGAAATCGAGCAGGCCCGCGCCCTTGGGACAAAGCGTGCCGCGATTCACCGGATGATCCGGATCGCCCTCGATATGAATGATCTCGGCCGGAGCATTCTTGGCCTTGTCGCCGAGGCTGTACATCAGGAGACCGCAGGCGACCGAGCAGTACGGGCAGGTGTTGCGTGTCTCGGTGGTGCGCTCGAGCTTGTACTGTCGTACCTCGGCAAGCACTTGGTTAGGCGAGAATCCCAGCAGCCCGAGGCTGGATGCGCCGAGTCCGGCTGCACTGACTGCGCTGAATTGGAGGAACTGACGTCTGGTTACAGATCCCATCGCATTTCTCCTCCTTTCCATCGGCCATACGGTTGTTAATGGATTGTTAAACGGTTATTCGGCCCTTCCCATTTGGGGAATACCATTCGGTGCGAGAGAATGCCGTAAAGTGCTATTGTAGGTAGGGAAGCGGTCAAGTTGTCAAGAGGTTCGTTTGTTGTGCCCCACGGCTCTCTCAACAGAGTCACGAGCGAGTGCACCCGAGGGTCTCGTCTTTCGGGCTAGACATCAGGCGACTCGCCTTGCTATGATGTGAGTGAGCACTTACTCACATGCCAAGCGCCTTGACGAGAGCAAGTCAGAAGTCGGGAACGCCGAAGTCATCTGGCCGGGAACGACAGGCGAGCATCATTGTCGCTGCGGCCTCCTTGTTCGCCCAGAAGGGCTTCAACGGCACGACGACGCGGGCGATCGCGAGGACCGCCGGAATCAGCGAGGCGCTCCTGTTCAAGTACTTTCCGACCAAGCGGGCGCTCTACGCCGCGATCATTGCCGCGAAGAGCCAACTCTCCCAGCTCATGGCGTCTATCGAGGAAGCCGCGGACAAGCGGGACGACGTGAGGGTCTTCACATTGATCGCCGGCTTCCGCATTCACCGCGGGTCCGACCCCAGCTTATTGCGGCTGCTGCTCTTCAGCGCGCTGGAAGGGCATGAACTGTCGGACATGTTTTTCCGGAACCGACACCGGGTGTTTTATGAATTCCTGGCTGGTTACATCGCGCGCCGTACGCGAGACGGCGTGTTCCGGAAAGTGGACCCTCTTTTGGCCGCCCAGTCGTTCATCGGCATGATCGTGTATCACCGGCTGCTGCACGACATCTTTGGCGTTCCCGCCCATTGCTCACCGGAGGAGGCCGTCGCCGGCTATGTGGATGTCTTCCTCGAGGGTCTACGGAAATGAGCCGCTTCAAGCGCTATCCCTTCCTCACGTTCGTCGGCATCCTTGTCTTGACGCTGGTCGCGCTCGTGGCTTTTCGCCTCGTCAGCAGCGGTGCCAAGAAAGACCCGCGCAAAGAGCGCGTGATCTCGGTGGGCACGGTGATGCCGGTCCGGAAGGACCTCGACGTACGGCTGTCCTACACCGCGGACATCCAGCCCTACCAGCAGGTCAACATCTTCCCGCGGGTGGACGGGTACATCGCCAAGATGTATGTGGACAAGGGCGACTACGTGAAGGCGGATCAATTGCTCGTAGAGGTG
>VBOF01000131.1 GCA_005877855.1 Nitrospirota bacterium
AGGAGACCCAGAAGACCGAGGCCGAGCTGGCCATCTACAACGAGGCCTACCGCGCGCAGAAGCCCGCGCCGGCCGACAAGCACCAGATCATCGTGGAGACGGACCTGCCGGACTACTTCCTCACCACCGCGCAGAAGCGCGCCGCCGCCTACTACCAGCGGAAATTCAAGCTCTCGACCGAGGCCCACACGGCCCAGCAATTCAAGAACCCCGGCACCGAGCGCAAGTTCGAGCCCGACAATCTAGTCGTCCACAAGGAATTTCCCGGCGCCTGCGCGCCGTTCATGAACGCGAGGATGAACGCGTTCCACCTCATGCTTCCCTTCGACCTGAAGATCAGCCGCAAACCGGATGAACCGCTGGCCGCCGGGGTGCGGATCTGGTACGCGAAGATGGGGTACTCGTACCCGCTGCGGTACGAGATGGGCAAGCTCTGTAGTTACTTCGGCGATGAGGTCCTGGACATCCCCCTTGACGATCCCAATCTGCTCTTCGTGTCCGTCTCGGAGGTCAAGGAGACCGAGTTGGGGGCCATTGAGCGGGCGCTCCCTCAGGACGTTCCCCCGGAGGTGGGCCTTGCCCGCGCTTTCCTGGAAGGCTCCAACACCTTGGGTCCGTACGTGCAGATCGTCTGCAACGTGAAGGTCTGGTTCGACGCGTCAAACGTCTCGCTGCTCCTGCTGGGCGCGCCGGACCTGCCGGAGTACGGGCTCATGGGCGCCTCCGGTCTGGTCGTGCGCACCTATGGGACGGAAAAGGTGGAGGCCTACGCTGCGGCCACCAAGAAGCCCTGGATGGAGGGGCTGAGCTTCAACTACATCAACATGCATCTCGCGCTGCTGCCGGACACCGACACGGCGCTCGTCCCTGCAAACACCCCCATTTTCTCCGTCTAT
>VBOF01000132.1 GCA_005877855.1 Nitrospirota bacterium
CATAGCCGTAGATCAGCGCGCACTCGAAGGCCTGAGCATTCAGGGCGTTCATTTCTTCTTCGTCGTTCATGCCCTGCGCGAACCGGGTCTTGATGCGCTCGACCAGCGGCCCGCCGGCAGCCTTGGTCTGCTCGGACAGGACGGGCTCCAGCGTGTGGTACAGGATGACGATGTCCTGCAATTGGAACCGGATGGCCATGCCATCCATCTTCGGCGGAGCGGAAAGGGTCTCCTTGTCCAGCGCCTCTTTCGTCTGTTTGACCAGACGGACTGTTTCGTACAGATACGCCTCCTCCCAGCTCGCCGCGTTGTAGCTGAAGAAGCAGCGGATAAAATCGATCCTCTTGTTGGCGTCCCACATCTGCAGGGAGATCGTCGGTCGGAGCCGGTTGCTGAATGGGCTGCTCTCGCCCCATTCCGCCTCGCCAAGGGCAATCCCGTACGGCGCGAAGGCATCGGCCAGGGCTTTGGAATATTGCCAGAACACGATGTTGTAATTATCAGCGTCTTCCAGAGCCTGAACTTGCGGGACGGACACCAAGCTGTAGAGCCGACGAAAGCGCGCGCGGGTGTAACCGCACTCGTCCGTGAAATACCAGGAGCCTCCCCAGAGCCCGCCCGTCAGCGGAACTTCCGCGCGGTAGCGGCGATAGAGCCTCGCCGAGGTCTCCTTGGCCACCGAGTCCAAGAGCTCGTTGAGATAGAGCGAATTGACGCGGCCGTCTGGTGTAAAGACCGGACCGGAAGCGGTCGGGATTTTATCCCGGATGACTTTTGTACCCACCGCGTCCCTCAGCTCGCCGGCACCAAGGTCAGGAACCAGGGCGCCGCCTCCAGCCTCATCTGATCGAACAGGTAGGCGGTCCTCCCGGCCGGCATGCCGGGAAAGTGCGCGCCGCGCCTGATTTCGACATAACGGAAGCCGTAGGTGTCGCCTCGCTTGCTCTCGTCGCCCAGCACGCGAGGAATGCCCTGGCGGACTTTCGGCAGGACCATCTTCTGGCCGATGCTCAGCCGCAACAATTGATCGTAGACCTCCCCGAAAACCTGCCTCACATTGCTCTCCGTGAAAAACACGCCCGCACGCCGCGCCTCCTCGTCTGGCAGGAGCTGGGAGAGTATCTCCCAGAAGGTCTCCATGTCCACGGCGGACAGGATGCACAGCTTGCCCTTGCGCGACAGCAGATCCAGCAAGGCCAGAGGACCATAGACATCGAACTTCCACGGCGGGAAGGTGAGTTTCTCTCCGCCGTGCACCACCTCAAGCACCTCTGCACACGGCGATGGTGTAGCGGGCGCAGGCCTGCCGCCAACTCGCTAAGTCGAGCATGTCCCGGTTGCCGTCGTACCGGAAACGCAGCGCCGGCGAAGAGCGTCGCCGTAGCTGTTGCAGACGGTCGCGGTCCGCCTGCACGAACGTACTGAACGGCTCCTGCGGATTGAGTCGATCGAACGCATGCAGGATGAGGACTCGTCCCCCGCGCTCGAGCGGGCCCAAGTACTGCTCGACCACCTTCTCCGCAAAGGTCAGGTCCCCAGCGCCGCAGTCCACCACTGACGCCACATCCGCCTCCAGCAGGACATCGAACGGATTGTCGTGGCTCCGGACGGCCGCTTCGACTTGATCCTGCGCCATCGAGGAGACAGGCCCTGCCTCGACGGCGCCCGCCCCCACGCCCAGCAACAGGCACAGATTCCTGACCGCTTTGGTGGGATTGAGCCCGGTCAATTCGCGGAGGCCTTCCTGGGGGATCGCTTGCTGGCCGTCGTGGTGGGCGGGCCCCAACACTTGCAGCAGCGCCTGCCGAATGTCCGGATCGAGAGACGAGCCGGCGACCGCGGCCTGCAGGCGCTGCACAGTCTCGGCGGCGGCGGACGGCGCGACCAGGCGACGTGAGGCCGCCCAGGCCTCGCGGTTGTTCTCCACCGCTTCCCGCAAGCGGCGACGAAAGTCAGCAATCACCCGTTGATCCGGCGGCATGGCCGTGCGCTGTCCATTATCAAGAAGGATATAGCCTCCGCTTGCAAGGCGAGTCAAGAAGCCTCTATTCTACGCTCAATGCGCGATCACGATGACCAAACACGGGCCAGGGCTCACATCCTGGCGGGAAACTGGACCCAGGTGCTGGAACTCGGCCGAGCATGGAGCCAGGCCGAACCCAATGAGCCGATTGCCCGACTGCTCCTGGTGACCGGCCTGCTTCTGAAAGGCGACTATCGCGAGGCGTATGTGCAGCATGACAGGTTGTTCAGGCTGCCGGACGAGGAAGAGGGCGACATGGCAGCGCAGCAGGACCCGCGGGCGGCGCTCCGTGCCTTCGCCCGCCAGCTTGCCGAGGAGCACCCGGACAACCCCGGCGCCCGCCTGTTTCTGGGGCTGACGCTGGCGCAGGTCGGAGACCTCGACGGCGCAAGTCGAGAGTATAAAGAGAGCGCGCGGCTCGCGCCCGACGATCCCTTCCCCCACTACTTCCACGGCCAGGCCCTGCACACACTGGATCGGCTCGACATGGCCATCCGTGAGTATCGCGAAGCGGTCAAGCTGGCCCCTCAGGACGTGCGCATGCGGCTCAACCTGGGTTCGGCCTACTACGAGCAGGGTATTTTCGAGTCGGCGATCGCGCAATACCGCGAGGCCCTCAAGCTGAACCCAGGCGATGCGTACATCCATTACAACCTCGGCCTCGCTCTCGCCGACCAAGGACGGTTCGAGCCGGCCATCGCCGCGTATAAGGAGTCCGCGCGCCTGAACCCGACCGACCCCTTGGTCCGCTACGCCCTGGGCGTCGTGCAAGAGACCAAGGGCCGGGTGAACGAGGCGATCGGCGAGTTCGAGGCGGCCGTCCAACTGGCTCCGACCATGGCCGCGGCCCACGCCAAGCTGGGCTGGCTCTATTACAACAAGAACCAGGTGCCCCAGGCGCTCGAGCATTTTGAGAAGGCCAGCCGGCACGACCCGGACGATGCTCAAACGCTCCACGGCCTGGGACTGGCCAAGCTGGCCTCGGGCAAGAAAGACGAAGGAATCCTTTCCCTAAAGCAGGCGTATCAGAAGGAAGAACGGGAGGATAAGAAACGTCTGATCCGAAGCGTGCTCGTCAAAGTGGGCGCCCTTTCCCACTGACGGTCACAAATCCCTGACCACACCTTGTAAGACCGTCGCCTGCGTCACGGGGTCGCCGGTCTTCCTGAGCTCCTCCCGGATGCGCTCCTTCAGGTACTCCGAATAGCCGAGCTTCTCGATTAGCACTTCCAGGAAGCGCTCGCCCGGCAGCAGGGTGCTCGCTTTCAGCTCGCTCACGATGTGCTCCGTCACGGGCACGTAGCAATTCCCGACATGAAACAGCACCGGGTAGTGGTGCCCCTCGCCTGGCAGTCGTTCAAAGCGGACGCCATCCACGGCATTTCCTCCCACAGCAGCGGGCGGTATTCTACGGAACCGCGCGCCGGGTGACAAGGGCAGGTACAGAATCCTCGGTGGGAATGGTAAGATACCCTGCACGGCACGATGCCTGATAAGATCCTCACGACCAAGGCCCTCACGGCAGTGCTTGACGCGCGACGCGCCCGCGGCGAGCGCATCGTGTTTACCAATGGCTGCTTCGACCTCCTGCACGTCGGCCACACGCGCTATCTCCAGGAGGCGAAAAAGCTCGGGGACTGCTTGGTCGTCGGGCTCAACAGCGACGCCTCAGTCCGCGCGATCAAGCCGCAGGGGCGACCCCTCGTCCCGCAGTCCCACCGGGCCGAAGTGCTCGCCGCGTTGGCCTGCGTGGACCACGTCGTGACCTTCGACGAACCCGACCCCCGTAACCTGATCGCCGCGGTGCAACCCGACGTCCTCGTCAAGGGCGGCGACTGGCCGATCGACCAGATCGTGGGCCGGGAGATCGTCCAGGCACGCGGCGGGCAGGTCGTCACCATCCCCCTGGTGCCGGGCGTGTCCACCACGAGCCTCGTCCGCCGCATCAAATCCCTCCCCTGATGTCTGCTCCCACGATCCCCGCTGATTGGTCCGCCCTGGTGTCGCCGCTCCTCGTCGCCATGGAGGAGCGACCGCAGGCGACGGCGCTGGTCGGCCTCTTCGGTTCCGCCAAGGGGCTCGTGATCTCGGCGCTGGCGAGGCGCCTCGCGGATCGGAAGACCTCCGTGCTGGTGGTGACCCCGACGGACGAGGACGCGGACCGCCTGCATGCCGATGTAACGTTCTTCCATCGCCTGCAGGGCGCCGCACCGGACGACATCCTCTTGTTCCCGGACTGGGGCGTGCTGCCCGACGCCTCCACACCCCCCGTGGAAGTGGTCGGACAGCGCATGCGCGTGCTAGACCGGCTCTTCGGAGCGGACCGCGGGCTCGTGCTCATCGCGCCGGTGGCGGCGTTCTTGCAACGGCTCCTGCCCCGGAGCCTGTTCGCCGAGGCGTGTTTCTCACTGAAGCAGGCGGACACGATCGAACGGGCTCACCTTGTCACCCGGCTTCTGCAGCTCGGCTACCGCCAGGTGTCGGTGGTGGAGAACCCCGGCGAGTACGCCGTGCGGGGCGGGATCGTGGACCTGTACTCGACAGCCCACGAAGAACCGCGCCGCCTCGACTTCTTGGGCAACACCATCGAGACGATCCGCCTCTTCGATCCCGCCACCCAGAAATCATCCGGGCGCGCTCCTTTCCTCCGTGTCCTTCCCGCGCGCGAGCCGTCCGTCTCTCCCGTCATGGAAACCCTGCTCGACTACCTCGCCGCGCCGCCGGTGTTGATCGCAGACGAACCGACGGCTCTGCGCAAGCACGCCGAGGAGTTTCAGACCGGCGGCGCCCGCTGTCTGGTCACCATCGCGGCGATCCCTCCGGGAGAAGCCGGGGGCATGTCTGAAGAGGGGGCGCCGGTCTTGCACTTCGAAGCGCACCGCCCACAGGCGGCCGGGATCGGGGTCAAGGGCCGATCCTTCACCGAGACCCTCACCCATCTCGAAACGCTGCGGGCCCAAGGCCCGGTCGTGATCGTCGCCCGGAGCCGTGGCCAGGTGGATCGCCTGCAGGCGCTCTTCCTGGAACACGATCTGCCAGCGGAGCCGCTGGGCGACAAGCCGGTGACGCCCCTCGGCGCGCATGCGCCGTACGCCCTGGTGCAGGGCGAGCTGTCAGGCGGGCTCTTGGGGTTGCGCGGCCCGGGGGACGGAGCGGCCCCGCTCCCGCTCTCGATCATCGTGGAAGACGAGCTGTTCGCCAAAGGCGTGCGGCACAAAGCCCCGTCGCTCTCCAAGAGTGCCGCGTTCCTTAAATCCCTCGAAGAGGTGAAGGTCGGCGATTACGTCGTGCACGTCCAGCACGGGATCGGCCGCTACCTGGGGCTCCGTCGCCTCGCGGTCCAGGGCTTCGAGAGCGATTACCTGATCGTCGAGTATGCCGGCGGGGACGCGGTCTATGTTCCCCTGGATCGGCTGAACCAGATCCAGCGTTACTCGCCATCCGAAGGCCATACCCACAAGCTCAGCCACCTGGGCGGGACGGCCTGGAGCCGCACGAAGGCCCGCGTGCGCGAGAGCATCGAGGAGATGGCAAAGGACCTGATCGCCGTCCATGCGACGCGGCAGGCGCGCGGGCGGCCCGCGTTCTCGCCGGACAGCCTGCTCTCCCACGAGTTCGATGCCGCGTTCGAATACGAGGAGACCGCAGACCAGCTCCGGGCGATCGAGGACGTCCGTCGCGACTTGGAGTCCGACCAGCCGATGGACCGGCTGATCTGCGGGGACGTCGGGTACGGCAAGACCGAGGTCGCCATGCGCGCCGCCTTCAAGGCGGTCCAGGACAACAAGCAGGTCGCGGTGCTCGTGCCCACCACCCTGCTCGCCCAGCAGCACTTTGAAACCTTCACGGAGCGCTTCGCGCCGTTCCCGGTCACGGTGGGCGTCGTCAGCCGCCTCCAAGCGCCCAAGGACCTGAAGGCCACGCTGCGCGGCGTCGCGGAAGGCTCCATCGACATCGCCATCGGCACGCACCGTTTGCTACAGCCAGACCTGCGATTCCGCAACCTCGGCCTGGTCGTGATCGACGAAGAGCAGTGGTTCGGGGTGCGTCACAAGGAACGCCTCAAGCAGTTGCGTACCCAGGTGGATGTCCTGACGCTCACGGCGACGCCGATCCCGCGCACCCTGCAGATGGCCCTGTCGGGCCTCCGGGACCTGTCGACGATCGAGACCCCGCCCCCGGACCGGCTGGCGATCCGCACCCAGGTGGTCCGCTTCGGCACTGGCATCATCCGGGAAGCCATCCTCCGGGAGCTGGGCCGCGGGGGGCAGGCCTTCTTCGTGCACAACCGCGTGCAGGACATCGAACGGATGGGCGCGTGGCTGAAGGACCTGGTGCCGGGGGCCCGGATCGTCGTCGCTCACGGCCAGATGGACCCGCGGCCGCTGGAAGGCACGATGCTGAAGTTCCACCGCCGCGAAGTGGACGTGCTGCTGTGCACGACCATCATCGAATCGGGCCTCGACATTCCCAACGCCAACACGATCCTGGTCAATCGCGCCGACACCTTCGGGCTGGCCCAGCTCTACCAGCTTCGCGGACGCGTCGGCCGCAGCGCCCACCAGGCCTACGCCTACTTCCTCGTCGCCGAAGAGGACACGCTCACCGGCGACGCGCAGAAGCGGCTCCAGGCGATCCGGGAATTCACGGAGCTCGGGTCGGGGTTCCGGATCGCGGCGGCCGATCTGGAAATCCGGGGCGGCGGAAATCTGTTAGGCAAGGAGCAATCCGGCTACATCGACGCGGTCGGCTTCGAGCTGTACATGCGGATGCTGGAGCAGGCAGTGCATGAACTGAAGGGCGAGCCCGTGCCGGAGGAGTTCGAGCCGAACCTCCAGCTCCAGGTCTCGGCGTATATTCCCGACGACTACGTCGGCGACGTCGCGCACCGCCTCGCGCTGTACAAGCGCCTGACCGCCAGCGCCCAGATGGGCGACCTCGCGCAACTGCACGGCGAGCTGGTGGACCGCTACGGCGCGCCACCCGAGCCGGTCGAGCGGCTGTTCGAGGTGATGGAGCTTCGCCTCCTGGCGAAGGCGTTGCGCGTGGCCGCCGTTCGGGTGCGCCCGACGGCCGTCGCCTTCAGCTTCGACGAGAAGGCCCTTCCCCCGCAGGCCGGCCTCCAGGCGCTCATGGACGAGAATCGTGCGCGGCTGCGCTTTACCACGCCCCATTCGTTCGAACTCCTCGGAGTGGACTCCGCGTGGAAGGCCGTCTTCCCGGAAATAAAAAGAGTCTTGCACGTCCTTGCCTCGTATGATAAAAAACCGATCGCTTCCGCCTGAGCCGACAGGGGCCTCTCGCGGAATGGCGTGCGGGAGGGTGCGTTTGGACGAATGGCGTAACGGTTTCAAGGCGACGATTGGTCTTGCTCTCCTCCTCGGCGTAGCCAGCGCCTGCAGCGACAAGCCGGAAGCTTCCTCCAAAGCCCTCGCCATCATCAACGGAAAAGAAATCACGGCCAGCGAGTTCGACCTCCGGTGGTCCCAGATTCCGGACTACGCCCGGAAGACCTTTGCGGGTCCCGAAGGCCGCAAGAAATTTTTGGAGGAGCTCATCACCCATGAGCTCTTGCTCCAGGAGGCGAAGAAACGGGGCTTTGATCGCGACCGCCCCTTCTTGGAACGCGTGGAGCGCTTCAGAGAGAGAAGCCTGTTGGAACGCCTGAGGGTTGAAGAAGTAGACGCCCAGGTGAAGGTCAACCGCGAGGAGGTGAAGGCCTACTATGCCACCAACGCCGCGAATTACACCACGCCCGAAGAACTGCGCGTGAGCCACATCCTCGTCAAGACGCAGGAAGAAGCGCTCGACCTCAAGAAACGCCTCGACCAGGGAGAAGACTTCGCCGCGCTGGCCCGGAAGGTGTCACTGGATCTTTCTACAAGGTACAAAGGCGGCGATTTAGGGTTCATCAAGAAGGGCCAGACGATGCCGCAAATTGAGAAGGCGCTTCTGACCCTCAAGGTCGGTGGAATAAGCCAGCCGGTCGCCACTTCGTTCGGCTATCACGTCATCAAGCTGGTGGATCGCGCCTCGGGTGCTCCTCTCTCCTTCGAGGACGCCAAGGATCAGGTCCGGGAAGAGCTTCTCAACGAGAAGAGGCGTAAGCGCTACGAAGACTTTGTGGCATCGCTGCGAGCCAAAGCCAAGCTCCGCGTCGCCGACGTCCCGATGGCGGCTTCGGAAATTCCCGTGACCGGTCCCGCGGCCGCCACGCCGTAACGCCTCTCCACGCTCGCATGCCAGCGCCTACAGCGCAGAAGGCTTTCGCGGTCCTGGCCCTGGGGGCCAGCCTGCTCGGCGCTCTGCCGGGCTGGAGCGCCAGCCTCCAGGATCGGATCGTGGCCGTGATCAACACCGAAGTCATCACCCTGAGCGAGCTGGAGGAGGAAGTCGGCGACATGAAGGTGCAGACCCGCCGACGGTACAGCGGGGCCGAGCTGACTCAGCGCCTCCGTCAGATCGATTACATGGGCCTGAACCGGATGATCGAGCGCAAGCTCCAGGTGCAGATCGCCAAGCGGCGGGGGATCAAGGTCACGGATGAAGAGGTGAAGGACGCGATCGTCCGCCTGCGCCGGCTCGGCGAGACGCCCAACGAGAACGACCCCAAAGAGCTGGCACTCATCAAGGAC
>VBOF01000367.1:0-1953 GCA_005877855.1 Nitrospirota bacterium
GCTCCTGGAAGCGCTGGCCGGCGAGCGGGAGATGGCCAAGGTGCCCAACCTCCTCTATCGCGATGAGCGCGGCGTCCATGTCAATTCAGAGGTCTACACCGAGAAGACCACGGCGCTGCCGCTGCCGGACTTCGACGGATTCCCGCTGGACAGCTACTTCGTGCCGGTGAGGATCCTGCCGTACCTCGCCACGCGCGGCTGCTACTGGGGCCGCTGTACCTTCTGCGACCACGGTCAGGGCTACTTTGACCAGTACCGGGGCATGCCGGCGCATGAGGTGGTCCGGCAGATCAAGGCGCTCAAGGAGAAGTACCATGCCGAGCACTTCCTCTTCGCTGACGAATCCTACCCGCCCGCGCTGTTCAAGAAGGTGGTCCAACTGCTGGTGGAGCAGAAGGTCGGCATCAAGTGGACGACACTGATCCGGTTCGAGGAGACGCTGCAAGACCCGGAGATCTGGAAGACCGCGGCCCAGTCCGGCTGCTGCACGCTGTACTACGGGATGGAGTCAGCCAACGAGCGCGTGCTGAACCTCATGGACAAGCACGTGAAGCAATCCGTGATCGTCAACAACCTGCGCGAGGCCGCGAAGGTCGGCATCTGGAACCACGTCATGGCCTTCTACGGCTTCCCAGGGGAGACCCGAGAAGAGGCTGAGGAGACCCGGCAGTTCCTCCTCGACAACAAGCAGAACATCCACTCCGTCGAGCTGTTCTATTTCGTGGCCTACCGCCACACGCCCATGGTGCGCACCCCGGAGAAATTCGGGATCACGATCCACAAGCAGGAGGAATATGACCTGCCGCTCGACTACTACTACACGCTCAACGAGCCGGGCGGGGTCACTTGTCTGGAGGCCATGCAGCTCTGCGAGGAGTTCTACCAGAACGACTTCGCGCCGTGGGCCGTGCGGGTCAACGCCCGCGAGCACGTCTTCCTCTACATCTCCAAGTTCGGCACCAACCGGTTGCCGCAGATCTACGCGCAGCCGAAGACCGGCGTCTCAGGCCTGGTCACCTGGCCTGTCGCCCGCGGCGACGCCGAAGCGGAGAGCGCGGGGGATCAATCCATGGCCCGCGTCCACTCCCACACCGCTCCCTAAGTCGTTTCCTTGTAATTACGCGGGTCCTGTTACCGAGCGCCCGGCTGTGCTCGCTGACGGCCTCGCCGTCGATGCCCCGCGGACTCGGCTGCGGCCTGTATCGCTGCGCTCCTCCGGGCACTCGGCGCCACCCGCTATCAGCCTTGATGATGCCTTCAACTCTTCGGTGAGTCTTCCTTTTTCAGCCGCGCGACCAGCAGCTCGTAGGCGGTGTGGATGTCCTTGGTCATGGCCTCGGCTTGCTTGTACTTGGCCATGTACTTGCGGGGGTTGTTGGTGACCATGGCGTAGCGGTGCGGGTGCCAGGTGAGGAGCAGTTCACGGCTCTTCTTGTCTAACTCTTCACGCGTGAAGGGCTCGGTCAGTTCGAAGAGCGCAAGAGCCTTGGCGAGGGATTCATTCACCGTTTCTTCATGAACGGCGGGTCGCCGTGGTCGAGCCGGTAGAGAGCGAGCGGGAAGAGCGTTTCGCCGGCGGAGGTCACAATCGTGCCGCCGTCCGGCGCGGCGCGGAAGATGTCGAGCGCGCGGCTCGCATGGTACGCGCAGCCCACCGGCGCCAGCTTGTCTTTCAGCGCTTCCGGACGCTCCCAGTGCGCGGTGAGCAGCGCGGTACGTGCGGGGTTGCGCCGGCTGAACATGAAGGACAGGTGGTCGGGATACCAGTCGGCGCCGCCGGTGGCGTAGGACACAAACAGGCGCGCTTTGGCAGCGGTGCACAGCTCTGCAAGATAACTGTTGGTGAGATATCCGTTCTCACCCACATCCAACCACTGGCCCGGTGGTGAGAGGCAGGCGTGCGCCGCGTAGGTCCGAAGCTCTTTCAGTTGCTGTTGAGACGCGAGGAGTGTT
>VBOF01000367.1:1969-2714 GCA_005877855.1 Nitrospirota bacterium
GCTATCGGCATGGACGAGCGTATTGCGGCCGCGGTCGGCGATCAGATAGCAGTTGCGGGGCATTTCGATGTCGCAGGGGTCTTCTCCGAAAAATGGCACTGAGGCGACGCAGCCGCCGTCGAACGGAAACGTCTCTCTGTGCGCGAGTTCGATGACGCGCGTGAACCCCAGCTCACGCAACAGCGAGACATAATCGTAGTAGAGTTTCCGTCGGTTTGTACGGCTCGGCACGATGATCGGGATGTCCTTTGGCATCGTGAGGAGCGTTCGTGTGTCCACATGATCGTCGTGGTCGTGCGTCAGGAAAATCGCGGCGGGGCGGGGGAGCAACGATCCCCACAGCGATGGAATGGATGATTCCGCCAGCCACGGCAGCAGCCATGGGTCGAAAAGAAAGAATTCATCGTGCCGGCGATAGAGCAGGGCAGCATGTCCCAGATGGACGAGGTCCTGGTCTTGGATGGCGGCCAGCCAGTGTGCGCGTACCGACGACTGCGGCGAAACGGACAGGCAGTGCAGTCCGTGCAGAAACTCCAGCAGCTTGGTGACCACGCCGGCCTGGCCTGCGCCAAACGCGTTGACGGCGGTTCGGAGATCGCCCGTCTGGTGGGTGCCATCGAGGAGACCAAGAAATTTGCCGATCGTCTGCGAGGGGGTTCGATCGAACCCGAACGGTGCGGCCTGCCGGGACACGGCGTTGAAGACACGCAGTCCCGCGTTGCGCATCGAAGCGGACTTGTTGGGA
>VBOF01000133.1 GCA_005877855.1 Nitrospirota bacterium
GCAAAAGCTCGTGACGACAGAAGCGGGGCAACGCCGGATCATAGAAGCGTCGGGGGAGGAGCTTGATCCCGACCCCTTTGAGGCCCTTGGCTTCAAACTGTTTGGCCAAGTCCTCCTCGACGGTCCCCCACTTGCGCAAGATGTCCACGGATTCCTGGTCCTCCTTGAGCACCCCTCGAACCAGAGTAATGCCGATGCGCTCCTTGAGCTCGGGAAACTCGTTGAACGCGTTGTCGATAATGTCCGCGAAGCCCCAGTGCCCGAACAGGTACTGGTACAGCTTTTGGAACTCCGGTTCCCGGTCGTCCAAGGGAAAGTTCTCATAGATGGGATCGGCCAGCTCATGGAACTCCTTGTAGAACGTCGGATCCCCTTCCCGCTCGGTCTTTTCGATGAAGGCGTCGATGACTTCCTGGATCAGGGACGGCTGAAACCGCAGTTCCATGACAGGCCTCCTTGACTTCCTTTTTCGGGGTCCGCTATGATCCTTGTGCGGTCCGAAAGAATTGAATTAACAGCCCATTATAAGTAGCGACCGCGTTCTTTTGCAAGCCAAGGAAACCCGGAACTTTTCCAGGGGAAATTGCGATGGCCGATAGCTCTGTAATGCCGGGGATCCCGCCGATCCCCGTCGTGGATTGCTTGGCCTACTGGCGAGCCGGCGCCCGCGAGGCCCGCGTCTTCCGCGGACACCACGACCCGGTCTGGGTAGTGGCGTACCATCCAGACGGCACGATGGCGGCCAGCGCCAGCGTGGACCATACGATCCGGGTCTGGGAGGTGGAGACCGGCCGGATGCTCAGGATTTTGCGGGGCCATTCGGATGCGGTCCGCTGCCTCGCTTTTTCCCCGGACGGACACATGCTGGCCAGCGGGTCCACCGACCGGACGATCCGCCTGTGGAACCCCAAGACCGGCGAGTTCATCAGAATGCTGTTTGGCCGTTACGACCATGCCGTCCACTCACTCTCCTTCTCGCCGGACGGCCTCATGCTGGCGCGCGGAAACGAGAACCGGGACATCAAGATCTGGGAAGTCAGCACCGCGACGGAATTGCTGTCGCTCCTGCCCCGCGACGTCTATGATCGGCATTGGAACATCTGCACCGTGTTCTCGCCGGACGGCCGCCTGCTCGCCAGCGGCAATGACGTCGGTGGCATGACGCTGTTCGAAGTCCTGCCCAGCGGACAGGAACTCTGTGCCGTGGACGGCCACAAGTCCGACCCCTTCGACGGCACGATCGAGCGGCGCGGCGTCTGGGTGGAGTCGCAAGAAGGGTGGGAGACCGCCTTCGAGAACTGGATTGGAGGTTTGGCCTTTTCTCCGGACGGAAGCGTCCTCGTCAGCGGAAGCCGGGACCAGACCATGAAATTCTGGGAAGTGCCCAGCGGCAAGCTCATCCGCACTGTCCGGGCCCACGCCGGATGGGTGCGTGCCGTCACCTACTCCCCGGACGGCAAGATCATCGCGTCCTGCTCCGATGACACGACGATCAAGCTGTGGGACGCCAAGACCGGGCGCCCGATCCGGACCTTGAAAGGGCACAAGGAGCCGGTGCGCTCGGTCGCCTTCTCCCCCGACGGCCGCCGGCTCATCAGCGGGGGCCTCGACCGCACCGTCAAGCTGTGGGAAGGGGGAGAGGCGCCCGCGACGGTCTAGGCCTTTCTTTTTCCTCTGTCATTCATGGATCAGGAACTCGTTCAGTACCTCGATACCCGATTCCAATCGTTGGAGCAACGGATCGACCAACGATTCGGACAGGTTGATCAACGCTTCGAACAAATCGACCAACGATTAGGGCAGGTTGACCAGCGCTTCGAAGGCATTGATCACCGATTCGAGCAGATCGATCGCCGATTCGAAGGAATCGACCGGCAATTCGAAGAGGTGCGCAGGGAGGTAAATGAGCGGTCTGAAGAGGTCAAGCGCCACACCGGCGTCCTGGTCGAAGACCTTCGCTATCAGGTCCGGCTTGTGGCCGAAGGGTTCGCAACCTTCGTGGAAGGGCAATATGCCCGGGACCAAGCCCGGATTGACGAACGCTTCCGCGAAACCCAGGCATTGCTCCGCACCTCGTTCGAACACCTCGCTCAGCAAGACGACCAACTCCACCAGCAGCACAACCAGCTCCAGCAATCCCACGACCACCTCCGCCAGCGCGTCGAGAACCTCGAACGGGACCAGCAGAATTAGGTTAGTAGGGGCGCGGCGTGCCGCGCCCGTCTTTCTGGTCTGATGATCGAGACGAGAAGAAGGGGAGGGGGGAGGAGGCGGAGGCTAAATACTTTGGAAAACGGGGCGCCTGCTGCAGGCGCCCCGTGGTGTGATTGTCGGATTACTTCAGGTGCTTGCTGACGAGTTTCGTCATCTCGAACATCGACACCTTGTTCTTGCCGCGGAAAACCGCCTTGAGCGCGGCGTCAGCGTTGATCATGCGTCGGTTCTTGAGGTCCTGCAGCTTCTTGCGCTTGATGTAGGCCCAGAGCTTCTTGGCCACTTGGGTGCGTGGCATGGCTTTGTTGCCGATCACCGCGCTGAGAACGGCGCTGGGTTTCATCGGTTTCATGAATGCGGCACTCGGCTTCCTCTTCTTCGTGGCCATCGTCTATCTCTCCTCTCAATAGAGTTGGGTGCAATGTCCCCCGGGGGACGGGTACCGCCAGCGCGAGATTGCGTCAACCCGAGTGAAAAGTCAACTTTTTCTGCCCTTGTCTCCGTCTGCAATCTTGATCCCCTCCCCCTCAAGAAGAGGGGAGAGACTCGTTAGATCCTTCGCTTCGCTCAGGATGACAGGAGAGGCGTGAACCCCTCCACTTAGGCGCCGAAGCCGAGGCGGCGGGGGGACGGCTGCGTATGCGGCGATATACAGTTCTGCTACACTTCCTTGCCATAACCGGAGACACCCATGCGGAAGGAACGCCTACCTTACTATTATGAGGTGCTCGAGCTCCCACCCTCCGCATCGAGCGCTGAGATCAAAAAAGCCTGGCTTGAACTGGTGCAGGTCTGGCACCCGGATCGCTTTAACCATTCACCCGCCCTGCACCGTAAAGCCGAAGCCCGAACACAAATGATCAACCAGGCCTACCAAACCCTCAGCGACCCCTTGGCACGCGCACGTTATGATGCCATCACGCGGAAATCTGCCGCGTCCAAGCCGACCTCGCGCCCATCGCCTCCGCCACGGCCTCAACCAACCCCTCGCCCCCGCCAGGAATTAAGAGGTCCCCAATCACTCATCATCCTCTCACGGCCAGGTCAACCTAAAATCCCGGTGCCCGCGATTCAAATGCTCGTCGACAGCAATGAGCACAGCCCCTACGACTTTCGCCGTCTCGTTCGAATCGCCGGGACCATTCGACAAACACTTCCCGCCGGTGACTATGCCATTGCTGAAGCCCCGGGGCTGTTTTGCGTGGAGCGCCAGCTCGTGGCGGATCTGTATGCGTCGACCTCGACTTCATCCGATAACCGCGCACGATTTCTGCGCGAACTCGAACGACTCCTCCCGTTCCCTAATCGGTTTCTGGTGATCGAAGGCCGGATCGACCAGGCCCAGGGAAGAGGGCGTTTAAGCGAATATCTCAAAAACGGAGTGATGGATTTCCTGGATGCCGTCGCTCTGAAATATGGGATCCAGGTTATTTTGGCAGATACCCGTGAAGAGGCGGAAGAACGCGTCGCGAATCTCGCGGCCATGCACTATGCCTACTTCTATGCCGAACAAGAGGGACTCGGACGTTCTCTCAGTGAAAATGATTTATAAACAAAGGCGTAAACCTCCCCCTTCACCCACCTTTTTCTACTGCCTTCCCCCTAGAAAGCCCGGTTGCCGTGCGTGGCGGCTTGGTTTGGAATGGGTCCAACGACATGAACAGGCCCACGTCCATCGTCATCGTCTCTCTGGTGTTTGCCGTGTTCGCGGATTCCGGCTGGCCGGCTGCTCTGTCGGTCTCGGAACTCCAGATTTCGAGTGGAGCCATCTCGGAAAGAATGGGAGATTTCGAGGAGGCGAAGGCGCACTACCAGAAAGCCATCGACCTCGACCCGTCCGCGCAGAACTTGTTGCGACTCGGCCTGCTCGCGGAACAGATGGGCGATCTGCCGCTTGCCGTCCGCAGCCTGACACGGAGCCTGTCCACACCGGGAAAACATACCCCCGCCGCTCAAGTGCTGTTCCGTCTGTACATCGAGTCGAAGAACGACCAGGCGGCGCTCAAGCTGGCGGAGCAATTTCGGTGGACGGGAGGGACGGATTATTGTCAGGTCGGCAATCGAAAGCTGAACGCGGAAACGCTCGCGTTCCTGGCCATGCTGATCCATCCCGAGCGGGCGCCGTGCCTGCTCACCGTCGCCAAAAATTTCACGGAGGACGGACTGCCCACGCTGGCGCGTCTCATCCTGCTCACGCTCATCGAGAAATCCGACGATGCGGCGCTCCAGCAGGAAGCCACGACCTACCTCCGCCATCGGCTGCCCATGCACGATGTCGTAAAGCTCGCCGAGTCATTGAACATCGCGGGGTATAACCTGCAGCATACGTTTCGCGCGCCGGCCCTTGCGCGCGCCGTGTATGAACGGGCCATCGCCATTGATCCCAAGTTTTCCTGGCCCTACCATAATATCGGCCTCACCTATCGCGACGAACCCGATGTGGAACGCTTTCACGCGTGGTGCGGGAAGGCCATTGCCGTGAACCCCAATCATTGGAAAGCCCAATTCTGGTTTGGTACCGCCGCCTACCGCATGAAACGATGGGACGAAGCCTTGGCGGCCTATCGCAAAAGCGTCGAACTGAATCCCGGCGACCCCGGAGGGTATTCCGGCATTGGCATGACGCTGATGAATCTTGGACAACGCGCGGACGCGATCCCCGCATTCCAAGAAGCGGTACGATTAGACCCGACGCGCGAGGTGGATCAACGCGTGCTCAAGGGTCTCTTGGAAGAACGCCGGGGAGGATGAACAGGAGGACACTGATGCGACGACTCATAGGCCTGACAACGATTTTCATCGCGCTCGCGTTTAGCGCATCCACGTTCGCTCAATCGCCCGGCATACCGAATACCCCCATTGCGCCGGTCGCACCGGGCACATCTCCGGCGCCTGCCACTCCGCCGCTGAAAGACATGAAGACCGACAAAAAGGCCGAGCAGAAAAAAGCACCGGCCGAAAAGCATCGCGCCGACGAAGCGGCCGGGGATCATAAGTAGAGAAAGCCGAGCGCCCGCCAAGGGCGCGGGCGCCGATCGTGCTAGCGGCTGAGGATCTCCATGATCTCATCCAGCGGCCGGATGGTGCCGAGCAATGTCGGGCTGCCGAACTGCTTGTTGTGCTTGTTCTCCTTGACGCGCTCCAACCCGATGATCAGGTTGTTGAAGTCATCCAGCTTGGCCGTCTCGAAGTACGTGATGAAGTCGAGATCGTCCAGTCCGCTCGCGTGGTAGAGCTTCCGCTTCACCGTCTTCAGGTAGGCGACGGTCGCATCCGTGTGCTCCTTCATCATCGCGCCCCGTGCGTCCTGCGACATGGCCCACCACTCGGCGTCCTTGCGGACCGGGACCACGATGACATACGGCTTGGCGCCCGGGTCCGGCGGCGTCTTGAGCGCCGTTTTGACGTCCTCCGGAAATCCCGGGACATAGTTCAGCGGCTTGGTGAGACCGTTGAAGGTGTGCGTGTTATGGAGATGCTTCCCAAGGCTCGTGCCCATCACGTCCACCAGGAAATTCTGATTGTTCAGCATCTCTGTCGCATGCACGCGTACAAAAAAGTCCGCCCTCTCCGACAGGCCACGCAACAGGTAGGTGTCCGTGATCACATGGTCCGCGTGCTTTTGGAACACGGCCTTCACCTCCGACACGGCCGACGTCCGCGCGGCCTTCTCCAGCTTCCACCAATCCTCATCCACCTTGAAGACGGCAAATGTGCCGTACACGCCCGGATCCTTGAGGAGCTTTTCACGGTCCAGAGCCGCGCCGGCATCCTGACCCATCAGCATCCACGCAAGAAGACTGCCCGCTAACACCGCCCAATATGTCTTCATGGCATCACACCCTCCGTTCAAGAATATCTTAGAGTCCGACGTTGCCGAGTTCGGGCCACAGCAGCGCGGCCAGCTTGCCGACGGCGAAGCCAATTCCAGCCGCCAGCGATCCCAGCAACAATACTTCCGTTCCGCTCTTGATCCATGGTTGCTGAGTCAGCCCGGTCTTGGCGACGCCGATCATGAACAGCGCGAGCAAGGAGACCGCGACGGCCGTCTTCAACGCGGTCAAGGGGTCGCGCATAAACAGATAAGGCAGCAACGGCGGCATCCCGCCGACGAGAAAGGCGCCGCTCATCAACAGGCCGACAACGACCGGCCGATCCATCGACTCTTCGAGGATCCCCAGTTCCTCCCGCATCATGAACCGCACCCATAAGTCCTTATCGGAGGTGACCCGCCGCACGATCATCTCCACTTCCTCCTTCTGAAACCCCAACTCCGTGAAGATGTCCCGGATCTCTTTGCGTTCCGCCTCCGGCACCTCCTCGATCTCGCGCTGCTCGCGGGCCTTCTCGCTCTGGAAAAATTCCCGTTGCGATTTGCTCGCGAGAAAGCCGCCGATGCCCATGGCCAGGGTGCCCGCCACCACCGACGCGATGCCTGCCAGCAACACCAGGCGCGTCTGCATGAGCGATCCCGTCGCGCCCGCCACGAACCCGATTGTGGTGACCAGTCCGTCGTTGATGCCGAACATGACTTCGCGGATGTAGCGGCCGGTCGGCGTATGCCAGTCTTCGGAATGAAACTGGGGGAGGGAATGCCGCGCGCGGGGCACCGCTACCCCCGGAGGTGTTGGAAAAAGGCGAGGGTGCGATCGGCAATTGGTGGGGCCACGTTGATGTCCCTATACTCCTGCCACCGTCATCTCGGCGAGCTTGACGGTCGGGCTGGCAATCCGCCCTCTGAAGGCGAGGTCATTGCCGATGGCCTCCACGCCCATCCACATATCTTTCAGGTTCCCCGCGATCGTGATTTCTTCCACGGGATAGGCCAGTTCTCCATTCTCGATCCAGAATCCCACGGCTCCGCGAGAGTAGTCGCCGGTCACCATGTTGATCCCGAACCCGATGAGCTCGGTCACGTACAGTCCGCGTGTGACCGATTGGATGATCGTCTCGGGGCTGATCGCGCCGGGAGCGAGGTAAAAATTCGTCGCGCCGGCGGACGGCGCCTCCCCGATGCTCCGTGAGGCGTTGCCCGTCGAGGCGAGCCCCAGTTTCCGGCCGGCGTAGGTATCCACCAGGTAGGATTTCAGGATGCCCCGCTCGACGATCACCGTCTGCCGGGTGGGCAGGCCTTCGCCGTCGAACGGCTTGGACCCGAGGCCTAGCGGAATGCGGCCGTCATCATAGACGCTCACGGCCTCGCACGCGATCCGCTCTCCCAGGCGGCCGATCAGGTACGAGGCGCCCTTGTAGATCGCATAGCTGTTGACGGCGCT
>VBOF01000134.1 GCA_005877855.1 Nitrospirota bacterium
CGCCACCTTCCACCGCCATTGCACGATCGGGTACTCCTTGAGGTTGATCGTGATCTCTCGCGTGAGGCCGGACGCCGACGCTTCGCTGACCGCCTTGACGGCGGTGATCTCCCCGTCTTTCACCACCGTGTAGGCCGTATGCTTCTCGATCTTCTTGAAGGTCAGCGGCTTCCAGCCGTCCGGCAAGGCGGCGCCTTCCTTGGCGGCGGAAAATTTACCGACCTCAAGTGCGGGAGACGTCTGCGCATGCGCGACCGGCGGCCAGGTGAGAAGAATCGCCAATACAACGGAAGGAGCACCGCTGCCTTTCATCGCGTCCAGGCGAACCACTTGCTGAGGATTTGCTTTGCGCGCGGGGTGAACGTCGTCTTGCGCCACGCGTTGGCGACCTTCTTCACGACCTCCGCCTGGGTCGGATAGGGATGAATCGTGCCGGTGATGGTCTTCAAGCCCAGGCCCGCTTTCATGAGCACCGAGAACTCATTGATCATGTCGCCCGCATGGTGCGCCACGATGGTCGCACCGAGTATCTGGTCCGTACCCTTCTTCACGTGCACCCGCGCGAAGCCCTGGTCCTCGCCGTCCAGGATGGCTCGGTCCACCTCGTCGAGCTTGAACGTGAAGGTGTCCACTTCGATGCCCTTGGCCTTGGCGTCTGCTTCGTACATGCCGACATGCGCGATTTCAGGCTCCGTGAACGTGCACCACGGCATGATCAGCGCACCCGCGCTGGCATACGCCAGTCCAAACGGATGCGGGAACAGCGCGTTCTGGATGAGAATCTGTGCCATCGCATCGGCGGCGTGTGTGAACTTGTACCGCGAGCAGATGTCGCCGGCGGCATAGATGCGTGGGTTGGTCGTCTGCAGTCGGTCGTTCACCCTCACGCCGGTCTTGTCGTACTCGACGCCCACGGTTTCCAAGCTGAGCCCTTCCGTGTTCGGCGTGCGGCCCACGCCGACCAAGATTTCATCGACCGTGACGTCGTACTGTTGGCCGTGCGAATCGACCGTCAGCCGCTTGCCGCTGTCCGTTTTCTTCACCCTCAAGTCCTTGCCGCAACAGAGCAGCTTGATACCGTCGCGGAGCATGGACTGGTGGACGATTTCCGCCGCGTCTCGGTCTTCGTTCAGCAAGATGCCGTGCATCGCCTCGATGAGGTACACCTGGCTCCCGAAACGGGCAAACGCTTGCGCCAGCTCGCATCCGATCGGTCCCGCTCCGATGACCCCCAGGCGCGGCGGCAGTTCGGTCAGCGTAAAGACCGTTTCGTTCGTGAGATAGCCGGCCTCCTGTAACCCAGGAGTGGACGGAGCGGAGGCCCGAGCGCCGGTACAGATCGCCGCTTTTGCAAACCGCAGAGTTCGGTTGCCGGCCGCCCCCTCGACCACCACCGTATCCGGTCCGGAAAACCGAGAGTCTCCGATAAAGACGTCCACGCCAAGTTTTGTATAGCGATGGACGGAATCCGTGTGACTGATCCGCGCACGCAACTTTCGCATTCGAGCCATCGCAGCGCCAAAGTCATATTTAACCACGGGCGGGATGTGCACACCGAATTCGTTCGCACGGCGCACGTCCGCCCACGCACGCGCCGCCCGAATGACCCCTTTCGACGGCACGCAGCCGACGTTGAGGCAATCGCCTCCCATCAGGTGTTTCTCGATCAGGGCCACTTTTGCGCCAACCGCCGCCGCGATCACCGCCGTGACCAGGCCGGCCGTGCCGGCCCCGATCACCACGATGTTGTACGTGCCGGTCGGATCAGGGTTCACCCAGTCCGGTGGGCGCACATTGCTGACCAGCTTCTGATTGTGCTCGTCGTTCGGAAGCACGATCACTGGCTCATGGTTGGCCCCGGTCTTGTTGATTGCGGTCGTGAGCATCATGTCAGTTCCTCATTACTGCGAAGGTTAACCGCTACGCGGTCTTACTGGCGATTTTCCGGTACAAAATAGGCACGAGCGCCAGCGTGCCCAAAAGGGTAAAGGCCAGCAAGACCTGTGGCGAGGCGATGTCCGACAGTGAATTAAGCGTGCCAAGCTGACGACCAGCGTAGGCATAGACGAAGCTGCCCGGGATGATGCCGATGGATGTAGCCGCGATGAAGGTCCCCAGCTGAACACGGGTCAACCCCGACACCAGGTTAACCAGAAAGAAGGGGAAGAGCGGCACCAGCCGTAAGGTGATCAGATAGCTGAAGGCGTTCTTGGCGAACCCTTCCTGGATGGGGCCCAGCCGATCGCCGAATTTCTGCTCGACCCAATCGCGCAAGAGATAGCGTGCCGCCAGGAACGCGAGCGTGGCCCCCGACGTAGCGGCGATGTTCGTGTACAACGTGCCGAGGAAGCTGCCGAACAGTAAGCCGCTCGCCAGGGTGAAAATCGCGGCGCCCGGGAGCGAGAAGGCGGTCTGGAGACAGTAGAACAGGATGAAAAGCATGACCGATCTGGTGTAGTGGGCCTCGGTATAGGCCAGCAAACTGTCGCGGTTGGCCTTCAAAGCTCCCAGGGACAGGTACTGCTTGAGGTCGAAATAGAAGAATGCGCCGACTGCCAAGGCGAACAGCCCGACGACGATGAGCTTGCCCACCGGCGACGACGCGGGCCGAGCTGTCATTTCCTGGGAATCCGGCATGGCGGTTTCCGTAATCATGGGGCCTCCTATCATTCAAGAGTTTGCCCCATAGTCCCGGCCGGGACAAAATCGTTACAAGGCACCGCGCTCTACGGATCACGGGGGGTCCGCAGATTGGAGTGAGACAGTGCGAGCTTACATCTGGGACCGGTTGGCGGTCCAGGCGGCATCCGCGATGCTCCAGACCGCGATCGCTAGGCTCACTATCGCCAGGCTGAACAGCAGCCCGATGTTGTCAGGCGGCGTACCTGACTCGGCCGCTCGCTGCAGGGCGTCCAGGTTGACCGAACTCAACAAGACTACTATTGTGATCACCACCCCCAACAGGAATCCTACACCCTTGCCCCACTGACGGTTATAGAACTGCCCCAACCCCGGCAGGACGCCCGAAAGGATTCCTGCGACCCACGGATTCTTTGATACGCCTTGGGCCTCCATCGCATGCACCCCCGCCCGCGTTTCGGACGGCATTCTCCACGATCCTGGTCATAGAAGCAAGGCGGGACGGGATGTCCGGCGGTTGACATTCCGGTTCCAATGTCTCATGCATCAGCCCGTTATGAGGAAGGCACGGCCGGCGGTGGCGTTTCTCCTGTTGGGGGCGTGGTGCGGCGCGCTCGCGATCACAGCGCCCACCCAGGCGGCCGGCCCCGACGCCCCGGTCTCCGAGCTGGAAGAAGTCGTGGTCACGGCCACGCGGACGCCCGTCCCGGCAAGCCAGGCGCCGGGCTCCCCCACGCTCCTGACCCGTGAGCAGATCGACGCGACGCCCTTCCGAGGCGGGCCCCAGATCGACGACCTGCTGCGCACAGTGCCCGGCGTGCAGCCCAGCCTTCTCAGCAGCCGATACAACCATCCCACCGCGCAACTCTTCAGTTTGCGCGGGCTCGGCAATCGACGCGGGCTGGTGCTCCTCGATGGTGTGCCGCTCAACGACGGATTCGGCGGATGGATCAACTGGGGTCGCGTACCGGACAATGTCGAGCGGGTCGAAGTGGTTCCGGGCGGCAGCTCCAACCTGTACGGCACGTGGGCCATGGGCGGCGTCGTCCAGATCCTGACGGAGCAGCCCGCGCCCGGCGAGCACGTCCGCGCGGAAAGCCGCGCCGGAAACCTCAACACGTACACCGAATCGCTGTCGGGCCGCTACGGCACCGACCGGATCGGCCTCAGCCTGGGCTACCGGTGGTTTCACACGAACGGGTTCATCACGGTGCCGGCGTATCAGCGCGGCCCCGTGGATCGCACCGACGACTCGCGGCACGAGAACTTCGCCGGCACCTTGCGGATCGCGTCGGACGCCAGCACGACGATCACTGTCGGCGGGAACCTTTTTCGGGAGGACCGCACATTCGGCACGGCCCTGAGCGTCGCTGCCCGCACGATCGGCAGCGTCACTCTCGGCCTGGAGCACGAGCTTGGCGCAAGCGGCCACTGGGAAGCCAAGCTTTTTGCCCAATGGCAGACCTTCCGCAATCAAACCGGCCAGATCCTGCCTCCGCAGGCAGCCCGGCTCAGCGAAGTGTTGGATCGCATCCAGGTCATTCCCAGCGATGACTACGGCGGGCTGTGGCAATGGACGATCCCGGTCACGCCCCGCAACCGCGTGGTCGTGGGAACGGACGCGCGCGCGATCCTGGGCCAATCGGAAGATCAGGTCTTCGACACCAGCGGCGCGCCGGTCGGTCGCAGTCTGGCAGGAGGCAAGCAGGTCGGCTGGGGCCTGTTCGGCGAGTGGATCAGCACGCCCACTGACCGGTGGACCATCGTGCCGAGCGTGCGCTGGGACTGGTGGAAAAACTTCGACGCCCGGATCGAGAGCGAGTCGGGCACGGTACGGGTGCCGCGGGATAACGTCGAGAGCGCCCTCAGCCCTAAGCTTGCGATGCAGTACCAGCTTACGGACCGCGTCCGCGTCGGGGCGTCCGCCTACCAGGCCTTCCGGGCGCCGACCTTGAACGAACTCTACCGGAGCTTCAGCTCCGGCGGGTTCACCTTCCTCCCGAACGAGAACTTGACGCCGGAGCGATTGACCGGCGGTGAGGCCACAGTCGAGAGCAACCTCCTGGGAGACCGGCGGCTGACTCTGCGCCTCACGGGCCATTACGATACGGTCAAAGACCAGATCATCTTCGTTACGCTCAGCCCCACGACCGCCCAGCGGCAGAACGTGGGTCGCACGAGAACGATCGGAGGGGAAGCGGGCCTCACAGCCCGACCCTGGGAGCAGGTCTCCATCACTGCCGGGTACGCATACGCCGACTCGGTGGTGACGAGCTTCCCGGGCAACCCGACGCGGGAAGGCCTGCGACTGCCCGCAGTGTCCCGCCATCAGGTGACGCTTGCGCTGACGCTCGGCCATCCGGACCGCGTGCAGGTCACGCTGCTGGGCCGGTACCTGTCGCGCCAGTTCGCGGATGACCTCAACACGCAACCAGTCGCGGACTTCGTGGTGCTCGACGCCTCGATCCAGAAGAAGCTCGGCCGTTTCGTCCGGCTCTTCCTGGACGTGGAGAACCTGACCGACCGGCAGTACATCGCCACGCAGACCGGCGCGATCAAAACCCTGGGAGCGCCGTTCCTCGTCCTGGCCGGGTTAAGTCTGGAGTATTAAACGCCGGCTCACGCACCCTTCCGGTAGGTCTCGAACGCCGCCACGGTGATCTTGTAGGTCCGGCTGCACGGGCCGCAGCGGAGCTTCACGGAGTCGCGCACCACGTCCACCGTGCTCACCCGCAGAGCCGCCGGGTGCACCGCGACGCACTTCGCCAGGTCGTCCTTCGCCTCCCGCTCCGGACTCCCCTCCTCTTCAGCACGGGTCGTGAGGGTTTGCACGAGGAACCGGTGGCGCATGTCGCAACTCGTGCACGTCACCACAAGCCGGTCGGGCAAGGCGAGCGCTTTGAAGCTCAGCGCCAGCGGATGCGAGGTAAAACATTGCTGGATGAAGGCACCGCTCTTGAACGTGGGCATCGGATCGCTCCGAGGGTGACGGTTACGGTCCGGCTTGGGCCGCGCCGCGTGGCCGACGCATGGTGCCACGAACCAGCTTGAATTCAAAGAGGCGGCACTCCAGCGCGCCGTTGAAGAGTGGCGTTCGGCGCGACGCTGCCAGCCCGATCAGCTTGGGCAGGCGCGGGTCCGCCGTGAAGATGTAGGCACGCCAGCCGGCGAAGTTGCGCTTGAGCACATCGCCCAGGCGCGGGTAGAACGCGGCGAGAGCCGCCTGATCGCCCAACCGTACGCCGTACGGCGGGTTCGTGACGATGACGCCTGCCGCGGCTGGCGGCTTCATGTCCAGCACATCGGCCTGCGTCAGGACCACTGCATCCGCCAGCCCAGCGGCATCGAAGTTGGCTCGCGCCGCCTGGAGCGCACGCCTGTCGCGGTCACTTCCATAGATGGCAGGGGCAGCCTTCGGGATCTGCGCCGCCCGGCTGGCCTCGCACAGGTCGCGCCACGTCTTCGAATCAAAGTTATGCAGCTTCTCGAACGCAAAGCCACGACCCAGGCCAGGCGCGATGTGCCGCGCCAGGAGGACGGCTTCCATCAGGATCGTGCCGCCTCCGCACATGGGATCGAGCAATGCCTGCTCCGGCGCCCACCCGGACAGGCGCAGGATGCCTGCCGCCAGGTTCTCGCGGAGCGGCGCCTCGCCGCTCGCCTTGCGCAATCCACGCTTGAACAACGGCTCGCCCGATGTGTCGAGGTACAGCGTCACGTGCTGAGCGTCCAGAAAGGCATCAATGCGGATGTCGGGTTGGCGGGTGTCCACGCTGGGTCGAGCGCCGGTGGCCGCACGGAACCGATCGCAGACGGCGTCTTTGATCTTGAGCGTGACGTAATCAAGGCTCATGAGCGGGCAATGTTGCGCGCTGACCTTGAGCTTGATCGTGCGGCGGGCGGAAAACCAGTCGCGCCAGGGCAGGTCATAGGCCGCCTGATACACGTCCTGTTCGGTCCGGTAGGGGCCATGAAAGACGCGCCACAGTACCCGGCTGGCGATCCGGCTTTCCAGATTGACCCGGTAGCAGAGGCAGAACGCACCGGTGAACCCGACGCCCCCGGCGGTCGCCGCGATGTCTTGCGCGCCCAACTCATCCAACTCGGTCGCGAGCACACCCTCCAGCCCGCGCGGGCACGGCGCGAAGAAGGTATAGTGTGGGGCGGCGGGTCCTGTCACTGTGTGTTCACCTGTGCCATAATCCGGCTATGAACTTCTGCAGCCATTGCGGGTCGCCGGTCTCGCGGAAAGTTCCGCCCGGCGACACGCTGCCCCGC
>VBOF01000135.1 GCA_005877855.1 Nitrospirota bacterium
AGAAAGTGGAAGCCGTGGTCCTCAAAATCGACAAAGAGAAGGAGCGACTGTCACTGGGGTACAAGCAGCTCACGCCCGACCCCTGGGAGCGCGAGATTCCCGAGAAGCACCAGGTCGGCAACCCCACGCGCGGCAAAGTCACGAAGCTGACCGACTTCGGCATCTTCGTGGAGATGGACGGCGGCGTGGAAGGACTCATCCACATCAGCGAGACGGGACTGGACGCTTCCAGCCGGTTGGAGGACCGGTTCAAGATTGGCGACGAGCTCGAAACCAAGATCATCAAAGTAGACTGCGAAGAGCGCAAGATCGCATTGAGCCTGAGGGAGCACCACCACGACAGTGAACGCCAGCAGGTGCACGACTTCCAGGCCAACCAGGGCAAAGTGGATCAATCCTTGGGCCGCACCGCGCGGAAGAACAAGCGGCGCGCGGGTGCCGAGGAGGACGGCCAGTAGCGTTCTACCCTAATGGAGAGGAAGCGGACAGTCTGGACGGCGCTGGCCCTACTGGGCCTCCTAGTCGTCGCCGTCATCGGCGTTTCCTTGCTCATCTCGATGACGCTGGACAGCGGCTGGCTCGGCGGCGAGAAAGTCGGGGTCATCCGGATCGAAGGCGTGATCACGGATTCCCGGGAGACCATCGAGGAATTGCGCCGGTTCCGGGACAATCCCAGCATCAAGGCCGTGGTGCTGCGCATCGACAGTCCCGGCGGGGGCGTCGTGCCCTCCCAGGAGATCCACGCGGAGCTGCTGAAGGCACGCAAGGACGGGCGGCTCAAGGTGGTCGCCTCGATGGGAAACCTGGCCGCGTCGGGGGGATATTACATCGCCGTGGCGACCGACAAGATCGTCGCCAACCCAGGCACGCTGACGGGCAGCATCGGCGTGATCATGGAACTGGCCAACGTGCAGGGCCTCCTGGAGAAAGTCGGCGTGCAGAGCGTCGTCATCAAGAGCGGGCGCTACAAGGACCTGGCCTCCCCGTTCCGGGCCATGTCCGCAGAGGATCGGGCGCTCCTTCAGAGTGTCCTGGACGATGTGCACGACCAGTTCATCCGGGCCGTGGCCGCAGGGCGGGCCTTGAAGGTGGAACAGGTCCGCGACCTGGCCGATGGACGGATCTTCACGGGACGGCAGGCCCGCACGGCCAAGCTCGTGGACGAGCTGGGCGATCTCCAGGACTCGATCAAACTGGCGGCGCGCCTGGTCGGGATTGAGGGTGAGCCGCGCGTGGTCGAGCCCCGGAAGCGGTTCTCGTTCCGCGATCTCCTGGACAACTTTTTCTGGGGCCAGGGCGCTCAGCTCGTTCCCTCCCGCATCAATTTGAAATATCTACTCGCGCTCTAGGAGGAAAATCCATGACGAAAGTGCAGCTCATCGAGAAGTTGTCCGAGCAGGTCCCGACGCTGACCAAGCGACAGGCTGAAGTCGTGGTCAACACGGTCTTCAACGGGATCCGCACGGCTCTGGCCAAAGGGGACAAGATCGAGATACGCGGCTTCGGCAGCTTTCGTCTGCGCAACCGCCGCATGAAGGAAGGGCGCAACCCGAAGACCGGCGCGACGGTCGCCGTGCCGGCCAAGCGCGTGCCCTTCTTCAAGGCCGGCAAGGAGCTCAAGGAAATCGTCAACAAATAGGACCACCCGGTGACAGCACCCGACACCACGCCCCACAACGCGGAGAGTGCTTCCGAGATCGTGTGGACCGAGGGCGCGCTCAAGCGCATGGAGCGGGCCCCTGTGTTCCTGCGGGGCATGGTCAAGCGTCTGGCGGAGAAGAAGGCCCGCGAGCTCGGCTACCACGAGATCACCGAAGACATCCTCACCGAATTCAAACAACAGATGATGGGCCGCATGGGCGGCGAGGCCGGTATGCAGGCGGCCGCGGGCGACATGGCCGCTGGACGGATGCCCTGGACGGCCGAAGCCAAGGCCCGGCTGGAGAGCGTGCCTGAGTTCATGCGGCACATGATCCAACTGATCGCCGAAGACGTGGCGCGCGAGCGCGGCCACATGGAAGTCAACGTCGAGCTCTTCCAGAAGGTGGAAGCGCTGGGCGACGAGAAGCTCCAACCTGAGATGCCGCCGCTGCCCTGGACCGAGGGCGCGCAGGTGCGGCTCCAGCAGAAGATCGCGCAGTCGCCCGCCATCGCCATGGACTTCGTGGCGGACATGGTCAAGCGGGACACGGAAGAGCGGGCTCGCGAGCTGGGCCTTACCGTCATCGACGAGGCGGCCCTGACCGCTATCTGGGATGCGCCGCTGTCGCCCGTCACGTGGAGCGACGAGGCGTGGAAGCGCCTGCTGACCGCGCCCGACTTCGTGCGGAGCGGCATCCGCAAGGCCGCCGAACGTCGCGCGCGCAAGCTGGGTCTCCAAGAGATCGACTCGGAGCACCTGACGACGTTCCGCAACGAGGCGATGATGAAGGCCGTCAAGCGCATCCGGTCGTTCGGCTACAACGAACTCACCTTCGACGCCTTCGACACGGCCCTCGAGAAGACGAAGCGCCTGCAGGGCAACCCCCAGGCCGTGAAGCGCCTGGAGGCGATCCGCCAGCACTTCAAGGACCCCCACACCAAAAAGCCCGAAGGCGGGACGCTGGGCGCGGAGCTGATGGAGCGCTTCCGCAGGTACCTCAAGGGGGAAGCCAAGCTCTAACCCCAACATTCCCCTCTCCCCTGGAGGGAGAGGGTGAGGGTGAGGGGGGTCGCCTTCACAGTCCAGACGGCGGTGGGCCTCCGACACGAGTCACCCGTGTCATCCTAGTTCTCGCAGAGTGTGGGTGGAGGCCGCCCGTTCATCGCCCCCCTTCCGGGCAGGTTCTCGCAATAGGAAAAGGTTACGGGTCTTTGGCGCAACGGAAGCCGGTGCCGTGGTTGCGCATGGAGGGACGCGCGCCGGTGCGGAGCAGGTATTGTTGTATGATTGAAGCGTGAACAAATTAACTGTGACAGTCCTTGTCGGACTCTTGTTCACCGTGCTCCCCTTCGGCGTGTCCGGCGACGACACGCTCGCAGGGCAGCTCATACCGATCGCCCAAACACAGGACTTCCAATCGTTCCTGCCCAAAGGCACACGCCTTCTCCACGACCCTGTCGCGATTGAGAAGTTCCTGGAGGCCTTGGACGGGAGCCCGCCGAACTGGGTGGTGTTACACGGCGAGGACGGAATGCGTCATGATGAGATGTTGTTCGCCCTAAACCGGGAGCGGGACCGGCTGCGCGCCGGCCGTCCGGCGCTCGCTGAGCAGATTACGTTCCTTTGGGACGGAGTGCTCTCGAGCTATGACCCGGACAAAGCCGGCTTCTTCGTCGCCGTAGGGCCGGAGGTGATCTCCACCAAATGGGGGCTGGTGCGGTTCAAACCGGAGAGCCTTTACACGGAACTCGTGGCGGTGCCGCCTCCTGACCTCACGGAGTCCCTCCGGGCTAGGGTCGCGCGGGGCGAAAACGTGAAGGTCGTCGTGGCCATGACCGGTCGGCTCATCCCGGAGGAAGCCATCATTTACGACTTCGCCCACGAGGACCCGGGGCAGGGCATGATCATGCCGATGGCGCGGGTGGAGCGGATCGACTACCTAATGACCCCCTGACAGCATCACGAGCACGGACACGCTGACGAAGCCGATCCACAGCAGGATGCCGATCGTGATCACCCACCACCATGTGTCCCCGGAGCTCTCGACCGGGTCTCGTTCCTTGGCGCTCGCTGTCTCTGCCGACGCCCCTGTCTTTGTCGGGTCTTCTGTGTCCGCCACGCCGCGCCCTCCTTGCTAAGTAACCCCGTATTATGAAGAACTCACGGGACGATTGAAATGGGATGGACCAGGAGCATGTATAAATCGTTGACGTTGGTGCCGGTGAGGCCGGTCTGGATGTGGCCGCCCACCTTCTTGAAGAACGTGTAGCTGTCGTGTCTGCGGAGAAAGCGCGCCGCGTCAATTCGCTTGCGCCTGGCCCGCGCGACCGTTTCGCCATCGGCGACCGCGCCGGCCGCATCAGTCGGCCCGTCACGACCATCAGTGCCGAACCCCGCCACCCAGATACCCGGTGTTCCCTGGATCGCCAATGCCGCCGCGAGCGCGAACTCCTGCGCCCGTCCGCCCGTCCCCGAGCCGCGCACGCTGACGGTCAACTCGCCCCCCGCCAGCACGCACACCGGTCCGGGTAGTGTCGTCCGCCTGGCCAACTCCTTCCCAAGCTCGCCCATCCACCGCCCAAACTGGCCGGCCTCTCCCGTCACGAACGGGTCGAGGATGACGCGCTCGTAGCCCTCCTTGTGTGCAGCCTTTGCCCCCGCCTCGAGCGCCAGCCGGTTGTTGCCGACGAGCACGTGCTGGACACGCCGGAAGGTCAGGCTTTGCGGTTTCGGCGTCTCATGCCGCCATCCGGCCAGCCCCTCCACCAGATGGATGCGGACCGCGACCGGCAGCCGCTCCCAGAGATCATAGCGGCGAACGATGCGCGCTGCATCCAGGAAAGTAGTCCGGTCTGGGGCGGTCGGACCGGACCCGATCACGCCGAGATCGTCCGCGGCGGCGTCGGAGAGGATGAGCGTGAGCACCGAGGCGGGCGTCGCCGCCGCCAGCCGCCCGCCCTTGATCGCGGACAGGTGCTTGCGGACTGTATTGACCTCGGCGATCGTCGCGCCTGAGCGCAGGAGGAGCTGGGTCGTCCGCTGCTTGTCCGCCAGCGTCAACCCTTCAGCCGGCAAGGGCAGGAGACTGGACGCGCCGCCGGACAGGAGGACGATCAGCAGGTCGTCCTTGTCGAGGGAGGAAGCGAGCTGCAGCACATGACGTGCGGCCTGCAGACCCCTCCGATCGGGGACCGGATGGCCGGCTTCAACGACCATCATCCCCGACTGCACCCGGCCAGTCGTCCGCGACGGCGCCACGACGAACGCGCAATCGAGCCGCCCGCGGAGAACCTCGCGCACGGCGCTCGTCATAGGGAAGGCGGCCTTGCCCGCGCCGACGGCCACCATGCGTCCGATGCGGCGCATGTCATAGAGGTGGCCGCTCACGTGCAGCGTCTGACGTCGAAGCGCCAACGCCCGCTGGACGGCGAGAGCGGGGTCGGCCGCGTCTAGCGCGGCCAGCAGGACGCGGTGCAACGCTTCTCTGACGGGTGAGGACGGAAGGATCAGCGAGGCTCGTCCGCCTTGTCGCAAGGCATCGGACAGCCATTGTCAGGACGCTGCGGAATCTTGATCCGGTGCGTCCCGCGCGGCAGGTAGTCCTTACGGATCTCGGGGTTGAGGAGCTTCAGCTCGAGGAAATAGGTGCCGAACTCCTCCGCCACGGCGGCCAGATGGCGCCGGTCTTCCTTGATGTTCACCGTCACCACTTCGGTGGCCAGCGGCGGATAGAGATCGGCCTTGGCCACGCCCAGGTACTTCTCCGGCTGGGAGAAGATCTCCTTGCTCGCGATGATGCGGGGCACGTAGCGCATGGTCTCTGATGAGTTGTAGTGCATCTTCCAGTAGTCGTCGACCCGTTGCTCGCGCATGGCCTTGCGGATGTTGACATCGCCAGCGTTATAGGCCGCCATGACCAGGAACCAGTCACCGAAAGTGTCGTGCAGCTTCTTCAGGTACTTGACCGCAGCCTCGGTCGAGAGCTCAAGGTTGCGGCGGTCGTCCTTCCAGTAGTTATGCTGCAGCGAAAAGCGCCGCCCGGTCGATGGGACGAACTGCCAGGGCCCGGACGCTTTGGCGCGTGAATAAGCAGCCGAGATGCATTTGCTCTCGACGAGCAAGATGAACTTCAGATCGTCCGGCATCCCGGCTTCGGCCAACTGGCGCTCGGCGGACGGAAAGCAGCGACCAGTGCGCTTCGCCAGGATGATGCTGTCCCCTTCGTCTTCCAGAAAGTGGTAGAACTCGAACTCGATCCGTTCCCGCACCTGCCAGACGTTGAGGGGCACCGTGGAACCAGCGAACGTGATGGTATCCGGCAGTCGGTAGGAACTGAGGAACGGCCTCGATCGAGCCTCGCCGTAGCGCACGAACTCCGGTGGCAACGGCACCAGCGCCCCGGCCGCGCCCGCTGACGGGACCGCTTGATCTTGATCGCTCTTGGTATCGGTCGCCAACGGCACGGTCAGAAGCACGACGGCCGCAAGCACGGATCGAGATTGGACGATCCATTCCGTTTGACTCATACGTACCCTCCTACCGTATCATGTGATTCTAGCAAGGGTTTCCCTAAGCGGCAAGGTAAATCTGGTAGAATCCCGCGCATGTCCCACCTCAGGGTCCTGCATGACGCCATCATCGCCTGTCACCGGTGCCCCCGTCTCGTGACCTACCGTGAGGAGATCGGACATCGCAAAACGCGTCGTTTCCACGGCTGGACGTATTGGGGGAAACCCGTCCCCGGCTTCGGGGACGTCAAGGCCCGTCTATTGATCGTGGGCCTCGCACCGGCGGCGCACGGTGGCAACCGCACGGGACGGATGTTCACCGGAGACCGCAGCGGCGATTGGCTCTACGGCACCCTGCACCGGTTCGGCTTTGCCAGCCAGGCCGAGTCGGTTTCTCAGGACGACGGGATGCGCCTGATCGACTGCTACATCACGGCCACAGTCCGCTGCGCGCCCCCGGGCAACAAACCCCTCCCCCAGGAATCCGACCAGTGCCGGCCCTTCCTTGTGGAGGAGCTGCGGCTGCTTACCCGCGTCCGCGTTGTGGTAGCCCTGGGGAAGATCGCGTTCGACGGCTATCTCAAGGCCTGCCGCGAGCTCGGCCACGTGTTGCCCCGCCCGCTCCCTGCCTTCGGACACGGGCGGGTCTACCGGCTCCCGTGGGGCGTCGCGCTGATCGGGTCCTACCATCCATCCCAGCAGAATACCTTTACCGGAAAGCTGACGGGACCGATGTTCGCCTCGATATTTGCGACGGCTAAGGGAGTGCTGACGAAACCGACTGCAGGCGCTCGCTAACGACTCTTCGCACCGTCCAGTTCGTCGAGCGCCAGCTGGATCTGGCGGCGCTCGGCCACGAATTGGGGAGCGGTGAGCCGGGACATCAGGCCCTGGTAGTTGTGCCGGGCGGCGTCCCGCTCCCCGATCGCGACGAGCACCTTGTTGTATTCAAGCGAGCAGCTCCCCCACGCCCGTCCCGTCTCCAGGAAGGCGCGGTTGGCGTCGATGAGGTCTACGGAATTAGTCCGCCGGGCCTCGCGCTCGTACCCTGCCGTCTCGATCAGCGCGTCGTTCAGGGCTGTAAGTTGGCTGAGCACCTCCCGGCGCGCCTCCGGGGTCAGCGTGACGGCGAACTGTGCGGTGGCTTGGTTGCAGGCAGCGCCTAGCGCGCTCGCTTCGTGCATGAGGGCACGATAATTCGGCGCACAGGCGGTTGACGCACACAGGAGGAACGCAAATGCGATGAGGCGGGCAGCAGCCCACTTTCCCACGGCCGTATTATGCCACAACCCCTCACCGC
>VBOF01000136.1 GCA_005877855.1 Nitrospirota bacterium
CGCCGGGGATTTGTCGGACCGGCATCGCACCTGTACCGGAGGCACCCTCCGACCGGATGGGTACGGATTGACGGCCCGCTCCGGCCCCGTGCCTTTGCCTGCGCGGACCTCCCCACCCACGACCTTCGCGCATCCGACGCCCGTCCGGTCGAGATCCTGGCGAGCCCGGATGCACGAGTCTTCCTCTCCCGCCGGGCAGAAACGATGCCGCACTTCGTCCGCAATGCGGACGGCGATGAGGTCCAGTTCGTCCACGCCGGCCACGGGCGATTCGAGACCGACTACGGGGTGCTGTCGTTCGAGCCCGGCGACTACATCGTGATCCCCAAAGGCACGACCTACCGCGTCGTCATTGAGTCGACGCCGGTCCTCTTCCTTATTGTTGAGACGCCGGAGCCGATTGAATTGCCCGAGCGGGGCCTCCTAGGCCACCATGCGCAGTTCGATCGCGGGGTGCTGACGGCGCCGGAGCCGGCTCCCGCCGCCGATGGTGAAGGACGCGAGTGGGAAGTTCACATCAAGCGCAATGGAGAGTACACGCGCGTCGTCTATCCTTTTCATCCCATGGACGTGGTCGGGTGGAAGGGCGATCTCTGGGTGGCCAAGCTGAACGTGCGCGATTTCCGGCCGGTCATGAGCCCGCGCTATCACCTGCCGCCCAGCGTGCATGTGACCTTTCAGGCTGGGGGCCTGCTCATCTCGACGTTCGTCCCGCGTCCGCTGGAGAGCGATCCGCAAGCGCTGCACGTCCCGTTCTACCATCGAAACATGGACTATGACGAAGTTCTCTTCTACCATCAGGGGAGCTTCTTCAGCCGGACCGGCATCAAGCCGGGCATGCTCACGCTGCATCCGCAGGGGATCCATCATGGGCCGCAGCCCCAGGCCGTCGAGGCGAGCAAGACCAAGACCCAGACGGACGAGGTGGCGGTGATGGTAGAATCCCAGCGGTCGTTCACGGTGCTGCCTGCGCTCGAGCCAGTCGAGATCAAGGACTACGCGCTGAGCTGGAGCAAGTCATGAAGCTGGTCAGCTTTCTGGTACAGACGCCGGTCGGAAGCTTCGTCAGGGCGGGTGCCCTGCACGGCCACCGCATCGTCGATCTCAACATGGCCTGCGCGCGGCTGTTGGCCGATCAGCACGAGGCGCAGCCCGCACGCCTGGCCTCCGCCATGGTCCCGGCCACGATGCTCGAGCTGCTGGAAGGGGGGCCGTCGGCCATGGCCAGGGCCCGTCAGGCGCTTGAGCACGCGATCTCGCTCGGCGAGGCCGTGCGGGGCCCCGAGGGTGAAACGATCCTCTATCGTCCTGAGCAGGTCCGTCTCCTGGCCCCGCTCCCGAACCCGCCGTCGTTGCGCGACTTCATCGCCTTCGAGGAGCACATCGCCGCCACGTCCAAGAAGCGCGGCCAGTCCATTCCCCCCGAATGGTACAAGGCGCCTGTCTATTACAAGGGCAATCACCGGACAATTATCGGACCGGAGGAAGATCTCCCGTGGCCGCTGGAGACGACCAAGCTGGACTACGAGCTGGAGCTGGCCTGCGTCATCGGGCGCGCCGGCCGGGATGTCTCCGAACAAGAGGCGCCGGCCTACATCGCTGGCTACACGATCATGAACGACTTCAGCGC
>VBOF01000137.1 GCA_005877855.1 Nitrospirota bacterium
CCGAGGTGAGCCCCGGCTCGATCAAGCCCGGCGAGCGGTTTCTCTCGCTGAACGACGTGACGACGCGGGGCAATTGCGTCGGCAAGCTGGGATCGGTCGTCACTGCTCATGGGGGTGTGCTGGCCGGCATGATGGTCTTCGCCCGCCGCGACAGCGGGCAGTTCCCCCTGATGGGCGAGCTGACCGCGAAATACCCCTTCTACTACACGGCGGATTTGGACATGCCGCAGTGGGAGCCGAAGGCGTGCCCGCTGTGCGGCGCAAAGAAGCCGCTGCTGTCCTGGAGAGACATGCCGGAGTTTTAAGGGCAACCGGGAGGTCGCTTATGGATGCCTTGGAGACCTGGAAGACAGTCAAACGAGCCGACCTGTTGCAGATGTACTACTACTTGCGCCTGACGCGGACGCTGGAGGACCGGATCACCGCGCTGTATCGGCAGGGCCGGATCGTCGGCGGGGTCTATACCGGCAACGGGATGGAGGCGATCGCGGTCGGTTACGCCTCGGCGCTGGAGCGGGACGACATCATCGCGCCGTTCCATCGCGACATGGGGGCGTTCCTGGTCCGCGGGATCACTCCCGGCGAGGTCGTCGCCCAGTACCTCGGCAAGCGTACGGGTCCCACGAAGGGCAAAGACGGCAACGTCCACATGGGCGACCTCAAGCGCGGCATCATCGGGTTCGTCAGCCACTTGGCCGACAACCTGCCGGTCGCCACCGGGATAGCGCTGGCGTTCCGGCTGCGCGGCGAGTCCCGCGTGGTCGTCACCAACACCGGCGACGGCGGCACCAGCCGGGGCGATTTTCACGAAGCGATGAACTTCGCGGCAGTCCGCAAGCTCCCGGTCGTCTTCTTCTGTAACAACAACCAATACTCCTACTCCACGCCGCTGCATCTGCAGATGGCCATCAAGGATGTGGTCGAGCGCGCCAAGGCCTACGCCATGCCGGGTGAGATCGTGGACGGCAACGACTTGGCCGCCGTCTATCTGGCCGCGCGGCGCGCCATCCAAAAGGCACGGGCCGGCGAAGGTCCGACCTTCATTGAGTGCAAGACGATGCGCATGCACGGCCACTCCGAGCATGACTCCGCCAAGTACGTCCCGCGCGAGATGCTGGAGGAATGGAAGAAGAAGGATCCGATCCAGAAGGCGGAGCAGATGCTCAAGCAGCTGGGCTATGCCGATGAGGCGACGTTCCGGGAGGTCGGGGAGCGGGTCACGAAGGAGGTGGAGGCCGGCGTGGAGTTCGCGGAGAAGAGTCCGCTGCCGGAGGGGCCGGAGACGTTGAACGGGGTGTTTGCGAGCGAGGATGAGGTGCAACCATGACCACAGCCACGACAGCGGGACGGGAAGTCACCTACCTCGGGGCGATCTCGCAGGCGCTCGATGAAGAAATGGCCCGCGACGAACGGGTCTTTCTGATGGGCGAGGACATCGGCCCGTACGGCGGAGCGTTCCGGATCACGGAGGGCTTTCAGCAGAAGTACGGCGAGTGGCGGGTGCTGGGCACGCCGCTCTCCGATCACCGAGGTAGCGGCGAAGAACCACTATCGCTGGGGCGCGCCGGTGCCCTTAGTGATCCGCGCGCCGTTCGGCGGCGGCGTGCACGGCGGGCCGTTCCATTCGGAATGTCCGGAGGGCTGGTTCTTCCATTCGCCCGGCCTCAAACTCGTCGCACCGTCCACGCCGTACGATGCCAAGGGGCTGCTGAAGGCCGCGATCAGGGACCCCAACCCGGTCATCTATTTCGAGCACAAGTTCCTCTACCGCCGGATCAAGGCGGTGCTGCCGGCTGAGGACTTTCTCGTCCCGATCGGCAAAGCCGACGTGAAGCGCGCTGGCTCGGATGTCTCCGTAATCACTTACGGCGCGATGGTCCACCTGGCCCTGGAGGCCGCCGAATTGCTGGCCAGGGACGGCATCGAGCTGGAAGTCGTGGACCTCCGGACGCTCATCCCGCTCGACAAGGAGGCGATCTATCAGTCCGTCCGGAAGACCGGCAAGGCCATCACGCTCCATGAGGACAACAAGACGGGCGGAATCGGCGCCGAGGTCGCCGCATTGCTGGCTGAAGAATGTTTCGACAGCCTGGATGGCCCGATCATGAGGATCGCCGCGCCTGACACGCCGGTGCCGTTCAGCACGCCGTTGGAAGAGTTCTTTTTGCCCAAGGTGAGCGACATCGTCGCGGCAGCCAAGAAACTGGCGGCCTATTGATGAACGTTAATCGTTCAACGTTAACCGTTAAACGGCAAGAGTCTTCACGATTCACGAATAACGCTTAACGTATAACGAGGCCAAGTTGCCAACTGACATCATCATGCCGCAGCTCGGGGAGAGCATCCGGCTACCTCGCCGAGGTGTTCGTCATGGAAGGCGAGACGGTGCCCGTCGGCACGCTGATCGCGCGCCTGGAGGAAGTGAAGCCCGAAGGGGTCGTGAACAGGGTCGCTGGTGTGATCCTGCGGCATATGGAGCCGCCTGAGGGCGGACGGGACTACTATTCCCCAGCCGTCAGGCAGTTGGCCAAGGAGAAGGGCGTGGACCTTGCCCAAGTCACTGGCACCGGCGCCGGTGGTCGCGTGACCAGGAAAGATGTGCTGGATTACCTCGCGAAAGGGAAAGCCGCCCGGCCCAAAGCCACCCCCACCCGTCCCTCCCCCGGGGCACCCGTTGCTCTTCACATTGCAACGGGTCATGGGGAGGGTGTGGGTGGGGGGGAGCAAATCCTGCCGTTCACGGTGATGCGGAAGACCATCGCGGAGCGGATGGTCAAGAGTCGCCAGACGTCTGCCCACGTGGCCACGTTCTTCGAGGCCGACTTCTCCGCGATCGCCAGGTTCCGGGAAGGCAACAGTCTGACGTACCTGCCGTTCGTGATCAACGCCGTTACCAGAGCGATCAAAGATGTCCCGGTCGTGAACTCGTCCTGGGGGGAGGCCGGTATCGTCATCAAGAAGGACGTCCACATGGGAATCGCCGTGGCGCTGGAAGACGGGTTGCTGGTCCCGGTCGTACGACACGCGGATCGCAAGGGCCTCACGCAACTGGCCAAGGAAGTCGCCGACCTGGCCGAACGCGCGCGGACCAAGAAGCTGAACCCTGAGGAAGTGCAGGGCGGTACCTTCACCATCACGAACCACGGCGGGTTCGGCAGCCTCTTCAGCACGCCGATCATTCATCAGCCTCAGATCGCCATCATGGGCGTCGGCGCGGTCCAGAAGCGGCCCGTCGTCATCAACGACGCAATCGCCATCCGGCCGATGTGCTATTTGAGCCTCTCGTTCGACCACCGGGTTATTGATGGCGCGACGGCCGACCAGTTCATGAACAAGGTGAAGGCGTATCTCGAGCAGAGCCCTTGGGAGAAGTACCTGTGAAAGCGAAGCAAACGCCGGTCATCGTCAGTGCGGTGCGGACCCCGCTAGGGGCGTTTAACGGCGTCTTCAGCCCAGTGCCGGCCACGAAGCTTGGCAGCATCGCGATCGCCGAGTCGCTGAAGCGGATCAACCTGCCCGGCGAACGCGTGGACGAAGTCTACATGGGCTGCGTGCTCAGCGCGGGTCTTGGCCAGGCGCCTGCCCGACAGGCCTCGATCGGCGCCGGCATCCCGTCTTCGGTGGGTGCGACGACAGTGAACAAGGTCTGCGGCTCAAGCGTCATGACGACCATCATGGCGGCCCGGACGATCGGCATGGGACCGACAGCCTCGTCAAGGACGGCCTGTGGGACGTCTATAACAATTTTCATATGGGCAACGCCGGCGAGCTGTGCGCCGCGAAGTACAAGCTCACGCGGCAGGAATTGGACGACTTCGCGTTGGAGAGCTACCGGCGGGCGCGGGAGGCGATCGCGTCGGGCGCCTTCAAGCGCGAGATCGTGGGAGTGGAGGTGCCGCAGAAGAAAGGTGCGCCGATCTTTGTGACCGAGGACGAGGAGCCGAACCGCGTGGACCTCGGCAAGATGCGGTCGCTGAAGCCGGTGTTCCAGGAAGACGGATCGCTCACGGTGGGCAACTCGCCGTCCTGTAACGACGGGGCGGCGGCGCTCGTGGTCATGGCGGAGGATGAGGCAGACCGCCTGGGGCTCAAGCCAATAGCGCGGATCGTGGACTACGCGGGCGCGGCCCTCGCGCCGGAGTGGTTCACCATCGCGCCGGTCGAGGCGATCAAGCGGGTGCTGAAACTGACCGGTCTCTCCATCAAGGACCTCGATCTGTTCGAGATCAACGAAGCCTTCTCATCCGTGTCGCTGGCGATCAATCGGGAACTGGGGCTCGATCCGGCCAAGGTGAACGTCAACGGCGGCGCGGTCGCTCTAGGCCATCCGATCGGCGCGACGGGGGCGCGCATCCTGACGACGCTCCTGTACGCGATGGAGGCGCGCGGCGCCCGCCGAGGGTTGGCGAGTCTCTGCATCGGCGGCGGCGAGGCGTTGGCGATGATCGTGGAGCGGGTCCCATGACGCTGAGTGATATCACGCGGGTCGGGGTGCTCGGCGCGGGCCAGATGGGGCGCGGTATCGCCCAGGTTGCAGCCGCCAGCGGGTGGGAAGTCTGGCTCTTCGATACCAAGGCGGAGGCGCTCGAGGCCGCGCTGGGCAGGATCCGGCAGGGACTGGACCGAGCCGTGGAAAAAGGGACGGTGAAGGCCGATCAAATGAGAGCGATCCTGGAGCGTCTCCGGCCGGTGAGCCGCCTGCGGGATTTCGACGAGGTTCCGCTCATCATCGAAGCCGTCCCGGAGAACGCCACGCTCAAATGCGACCTCTTCCGGCAACTGGGCCTGTTGTGCCAGCCCGAGACCGTGCTGGCGAGCAACACGTCCTCTATTTCGATCACGAAGCTGGGCGCGGTGTCCGGCCGTCCCGCGCAGGTGCTCGGCTTGCATTTCATGAACCCGGTGCCGGTCATGCGGCTGGTCGAGGTGGTCCAGGGGATGGAGACGTCCGAGGAGACCCTGGCGCTCGGCGTGGGCGTCGCCAAGCAGATGGGCAAGACCCCGGTTGTGTGCAAGGACTCGCCGGGCTTCATCGTGAACCGGGTCCTGATCCCGATGATCAACGAGGCGATCTTTCTGCTGCAGGAGGGACAGGATGGGACGCTGACGCCCCAGGCGATCGATCAAGCGATGACGGAGGGCGCCAATCATCCCATGGGCCCGCTGGCATTGGCCGACATGATCGGCCTGGACACCGTCCTATCGATCTGCGAAGTCCTCTATCAGGATCTGGGCGATCCCAAGTTCCGGCCCTGCCCGCTCCTTCGCAAGTACGTGGAGGCGGGCCGGTTGGGCCGCAAGACCGGCCGCGGATTCTATCGGTATGTGTAACCCGCCTGTCATTGCGAGCGAAGGGAAGCAATCTCGCTTCTGCGACCTTGGGAGCCGTGAGATTGCTTCGTCGCGAATGCTCCTCGCAATGACACACTGAAGGTGACTCATGGAAGAGCGCAAGCCACGATTCGCCTCGTTGTCCGGCCTGCCGATCGCCCGGGTCTATTCCCTTGATGATCTGAAGGGCTGGACTGCGGAGACCGACCTCGGACGCCCCGGCGAGTCTCCCTACACGCGCGGGGTCTATCCGACCATGTACCGCGGCCGGCTCTGGACGATGCGCCAGTTCGCTGGCTTCGGGACGGCGGAGGACACCAACCGGCGCTTCACATATCTGCTCCAGCACGGGCAGACCGGCCTCAGTGTGGCCTTCGACCTGCCGACCTTGATGGGTCTGGATTCAGATGACCCACGCGCCCGCGGCGAGGTCGGGTATTGCGGCGTGGCGATTTCCTCCCTGGAAGACATGGACCGCCTCTTCGACAGGATCCCGCTCGATCAGGTCACCACGTCCATGACGATCAACGGCCCAGCGGCGGTCCTCTTTGCCATGTACCTGGCGGTCGCGGAACGGCGCGGCATCCCGTTCGAGCGCCTCGGCGGGACGCTGCAGAATGACATCCTCAAGGAATACATCGCCCAAAAAGAATGGCTGTTCCCGCCGGAGCCGCACCTCCGCCTGATCGTGGATACCATCAGCTATTGCGCCAAGCAGGTTCCGAAGTGGCACCCCGTCAGTATCAGCGGCTATCACATCCGTGAAGCCGGCTCGACGGCCGTGCAGGAGCTGGCCTTCACGCTGTACGACGGGCTCACCTATGTGGAGGCGGCGGTCAAGGCCGGTCTCGACGTGGACGCCTTCGCGCCGCAGCTCTCATTTTTCTTCAACGTGCACAACGACTTCTTCGAGGAGGTCGCCAAATTCCGCGCGGCCCGCCGCCTGTGGGCGCGCGAAATGGATCGCCGACACCATCCGAAAGACCCGCGCTCACTGCAGCTCCGGTGCCATGCCCAGACCGCGGGCTGCTCGCTCACGGCCCAGCAGCCGATGAACAACGTCGTCCGCACCACGCTGCAGGCGCTGGCGGCGGTCCTGGGCGGGACCCAGTCGCTCCACACCAACTCGATGGACGAGACCCTGGCTCTACCGACCGAAGAGGCGGTCAAGCTGGCGCTCAGGACCCAGCAGGTCATCGCGCACGAGAGCGCGGTCACGAACACCGTGGACCCGCTGGGCGGCTCCTACTATGTCGAGTCGCTGACGAACCGGCTGGAAGAAGGGACCCGCGAGTACTTCCGGAAGCTCGATGAGATGGGCGGCATGGTCCGTGCGATCGAACAGGGATTCCCCCAACGGGAAATATTGAACGCGTCGCAGCGCTACCAGCGGGAAGTGGAACGGAAAGAACGGATCGTCGTCGGCGTCAATGAGTACGTGGAGCCGGACGAGCAGCGCATCCCGATCCTTAAGATCGGGCCTGAAGTGGAGAAAGCCCAGGTGGACCGGCTGGCCTCGCTTCGGTCCCGTCGTGATTCCTTCAAGATGGCGGGGACTCTGGAGGCGTTGCAGGAGGCTGCGGCGGGGGATGAGAACCTGATGCCGTACCTCCTCGAAGCGGTCAAGGCTGAGGCCACGCTGGGCGAGATCTGCGCAGCGCTCAAAGAGGTCTTCGGCACCTACAAGGAACCAGTAGTGCTCTAATTTCCCCTCTCCCCTGGAGGGAGAGGGCGAGGGTGAGGGGGAATAATCAAGATGCGGGTCCTGTCACCGACCTGCCCTGACGTGCGACGGGGTACCCGTTGCTCTTTGAGCGGGTCCTGTCGCCGAGCAGCCCCGCTGAGCGGCGCCTTTCGGCGTTGCAGCCCCACAGACTCGCCTGTAGGCGCTCTAGCTCATCGGGGCGCCCCGCTCGGCACCACCCACTCCAACTGCAACGGGTCGCAACGCCGTCGCGGCCCCGCAGCCCCGGCTGTACGCCCCGCGCTAGGCACCCGTTGCATTCCCGGAGCAACGGGTAACCCGGGCGCCCATGCGGTGTCACCCGCTCGAGCGATGAATGGGGTTGTCTGATGAACCTCGGGAAGTTTGAAATCTATCCGGTGACGGACGGGCAGTTTCGGCTGGACGGCGGTGCGATGTTCGGGGTCGTTCCAAAGGTCCTGTGGGAGAAGTGCTGTCCGGCGGACGAGAAGAACCGCATCCAACTTGGGCTGAATTGCCTGCTGATCCGGGCGCACGGCAAGAACATCCTGGTGGATACTGGACTCGGCTCGAAGGTAGACGCGAAGTTTCACGACCACTTCGCCATAGAGCGCAAACCCCCGCTCGAAAGCTCTTTGAAAAGGTTCAGCCTCGCGCATGAGGACATCCACATGGTCGTCAACACGCACCTGCACTTCGATCACTGCGGGGGGAACACCATGCGCGAAGACGACCAGGTCGTGTCGGCGTTTCCGAAAGCCAAGTACTTCGTGCAGCGCGGCGAGTACGAGGATGCGGTGCGGGCCAACGAACGGACACGCGCGAGCTACCTCAAGGAGAATTTCACGCCGATCGCGCATGTGAGCCAGTGGGAGTTCTTGGACGGCGATACCGAGCTGCTTCCCGGTCTCTCAATGGTGGTGACCGGCGGGCATACCGCCCATCATCAAGCGGTGAAGATTCACTCGGAAGGAAAGACGGCGCTCTACCTTGGCGATCTCATCCCGACCGTGTCACATCTGCCGCTCCCGTACATCATGGGGTACGATCTGTATCCGTTGCAGACCCTGGAGTCGAAGCGCTGGATTCTGGATCGGGCGTTCGAGGAGAGGTGGCTGTTGGTCTTCGAACATGATCCAAGAATTCAGATGGGGTATGTGAAGAAGGACATAGAAGGGAAATATTATTTGGAAGAGGTGAAGACATGAAGAGCGGGTCCTGTCGCCGAGCAGCCGGGGCACCTGTTGCTCTTCGGATGCAACGGGTCACCAGCTCGCGCTCCACCGACCGGCCAGCGCATCTTGGGTGCTCCGCGAAGCGAAGCAAGTCGCACCTACGACGCTGCTGGCCGGCCATAAGCGAAGCAAGTCGCGCTGCGCTCCGTCTGGGTCCCATGCGGCGCCACCCGCGGTTCTCACTTCCGTTGTTAGGAGGGAGGGCATGAGGGTGGCGGCGAAGCCCTTACGGGTCTTGATCGGAAAGGTGGGGCTGGATGGGCACGACCGGGGCGTGAAGCTGGTCGCCCGGGCGCTCCGCGATGCCGGCGTGGAGGTCATCTATACCGGCCTGCACCAGACACCGGAGCAGATCGTGAGCACGGCAATCCAGGAGGATGTGAATGCCATCGGGCTCAGCGTCCTCTCCGGCGCGCACAACTACCTGTTCCCCCGCGTGATGGAGCTGCTCAAGGAACAAGGGGCGGAGGACACCGTGCTCTTCGGAGGTGGGATCATTCCGGACGACGACATTCCGCGCCTGAAAGCGGCCGGCGTCCGCGCGCTGTTCCGGCCAGGCACGGCGACGGACGAAGTTGTGAAATTTGTTAAGGAACTCCGGCCATGAGACCCGTCTACATGATCAGCGGGGGCATCACCAAATTCGCCAAGGCCCACCCGGACAAGGACTTCCGGCTCATGGTGAAGCAAGCCTACGACTACGCGCTGCGGGACGTGCCCAAGTTCTCCAAGGATATGATCGATGGCGCGGTCGGCTCCTATTTCTCGGACCACTTCACGCGGCAACTGAAGGCCGCCAGCATGGCGCAGGACTACCTCGGATTGTGTCCCAAGCCCTCCAAGCGGGTCGAGGGTGGGGGCGCGACCGGCGGGCTCTGCTTCCAATCCGCGTGGGAAGCGGTGGCCTCCGGCCGGATGAACTGCTGCGTGGCCTTCGGCTTCGAGACGATGTCGCGGGTCAACACCTGGAAAGGCAACGAGTTCATTGCGCTGGCCTCCGACACCAACTTCGACTTTCCGGTGGGCGGGTTCTACACCGGCTACTACGCGATGATGGTCCGGCGCCACATGCACGAATACGGCACGACGGTCGAGCAGATGGCGATGGTGTCGGTTAAGAACCATATGAATGCGCTGTACAATCCCTATGCGCAGAAGGCCAAGCGGCTTACGATCAAGCAGGTCCGGGAGTCTCCGATGGTGGCCACGCCGCTTACGATGGAGGACATCTGCACGATGTCGGACGGGGCGGCGGTCTGCATCCTGGCCTCCGAAGAGGTGACGGCGAAAGTCTGCAATCGGCCTGTGACGGTCACCGGCGTGGGCTCCGGTTCCGATGCGATGCGCATGGCGGACCGGCCGCATGGCAATGTCATCCTGCTGCCGCATGAGCGAGAGTCGGACTATGCCCATCTCAAATATCCCGGCGTGCACTCGTTCCGCGGCGGGCGCATGGCGGCGAAGCTCGCCTACCAGATGGCCGGCATCCGGAACCCGATCGAGGAGTTGAGCTTCGTCGAGCTTCACGACGCCTATACCTCCTCGGAGATCCAGACTTACGAGGACCTGGGGCTCTGCAAATACGGCGAAGGCGGCAAGTTCGTGGAGAGCGGCGTGCCGTTCATGCCCGGTGTGGACTACGGCCTGGAATTGCCCAAGCAGGGGCGCCTGCCGGTGAATCCGTCCGGGGGACTCCTGGCCTGCGGGCACCCGGTCGGCGCGACGGGCCTGATGCAGGCGGTCTTCGCCTTCTGGCAGTTGCAGGGCACGATCAAGAAGCATTTGGGCAACGACAGACTTCAGGTGAAGAATCCCAAGCGCGGCTTGATTCACAGTCACGCGGGCACTGGGACTTACATCACGGTATCCATTCTGGAGGCGCCATAACCCAATATGGACCCGCTGATCATCCAGGACCACTACGAGATTGATTACCGCCACAGCTACGCCGAGGACTCGCCGTTCTTCGTCGCCCTCACCAAAGGCAAGCTGCTGGGCTCGCGTTGCACGGCATGCGGCTACACCTATGCCACCCCGCGCTCGCACTGTATGGAATGCGGGGCGCCGACGTCGTGGCATGAGCTGCCCCTGGCCGGTCGAGTCCACACCTACACCACCTGCCACTACGGCGGTGAGCTGTTTCTCAAAGAGACGCCGTTCACATTGATCCTGGTCGAGTTCGACGGCGCCGACACCCTGTTTCTCTCCCGGCTCAAGGGCGCCGAGCCCGAGGCCGTGCGGATCGGCATGCCGGTGGTGGCACGCTTCGCCAAGACGCCAAGCTTCAAGGTAACAGATGTCTGGTTCGAGCCAGCCTAGCAGCAACGACAGGGGACAGATTTCAAATCTGTCCCCCTCTGAGTTAGCGAATCGCGTCAAGGCCGGTGAGGTCCGGGCGGTCTCCCGCTTGATCACGCTGCTGGAGAGCCAGGAGCCGGTCGGCCAAGCCGCGTTGGAAAGACTGAACGGTTCCCAACGGCACGCGGCTGTGATCGGGATCACCGGCTATCCCGGCACCGGCAAGAG
>VBOF01000373.1 GCA_005877855.1 Nitrospirota bacterium
GCTCAGAGAGCCGTCCTTCGCGGACTCAAGGAGCCCTTTGGTGATCGGGCGCGGTGGTCCGGCGAAGAACTGTTTCAGAGCGTCGCTGGCCTCGTCCTGCTGATCCACCACCTCACCCTCAATTTTGCTGCCCGGCCCGAGGTTCATGAACTGAATCTGCCAGGTCCCAAGGTAAGTCAGCTTGTTAGGTTGCACAGAAAATCTCGCGAGCAGGTGTCCTTCCCATAGCCCGGCCCGCTCTTCATACATCAGCTTGCTCACCTCGTAGGACCCGGCCGGCAAGTCGAGGACAAACGCCCCGCCCTCTGTAAGCGGGCTTACCACGTATCGTTTCCCCGACTTGAGCTGGGTGAGCACCCACCCGAATTCCTTCGGGAAGGAGGGCAGGGCGCTCAGTTGGTCTTCCCCGTCCCGGATAACCGTGATGCGGCCGAAGACCAGGCCATTCCCTGGCTTCTCAATTAACGGCGAGCCAGGCTGAATGGGCAGGACAAGCTCTGCGCACCCCCAGACACAGCCTGTTATGCCTGCCGCAACCAGAAGATTGGATATACCCCCACTCCGCTGCACCGCCTGCCGCTCCTTCAGAAGCTACAATAAAAGAAAGCAAAATACTTGTCAAATTGATAATAAACATACAGTATTGACAAATAAACAGTCTCTTATTTATCATTACTCCACCGTTAGCCATAGTCGTATGAGCGAGGAGCAATCATGAAGCATCGATTACCCAGGAGGAGTACGACCAAATCAAGAAGGAGGCCAAGGAGCCGTTTAAGGGTCCTGTGGTCGAGGAAACCGAGAAGGACGAAACGCCGGCTGTCTCAACAGAGGAGGCGAAGCCGGGAGCCAAGAAAAAGCCCCCCGTCGGCTCGTACGCTGACCTGGAAACCAGAAGGGGGGGCATCGAGAACCTTCGGAAGAGTGGGTATCGGAATGTCTGGACCGACGTTGACACTCTCTTGAAGCATTCCGAGCGGATCAGCGTTGGGCTCGTGGCGCTCAAAGTGCAATACAATGCGGATAGTACGGATCGGAAGCCTGGCACCACAACTGATGCCAATACCGCCTTTGCCGGTCTCCCTAACGGTTCGCGGGACGAGAATGGATTCCGAATTCGGGCGGCAGAGCTGTACGTAACCGGACGCTTGACGCCATGGTCCACGTACTACATGGAGGTGGACTTCGCGCGCCAGAGCGAGATCGCGCTGAACAGCATGTACATGGACTTTTACGCGAAGGATATTCCATATCTGAAGAGTTTTTACCCTTACATCAGCAAGATTCGAATTGGACAGTTTCGAGAACCGTTTGGGATCGAACAAGGCACGTCGCAGGGGTTGCTCGACTTCGTCAACCGGGCTTACTACACGGACCTCTCGCTCGTCGGGGTTGATACGCGTGCGGGCGATCCCACCCTGAACCCTTTCGGCAAATCCAACTCTACCGGGTTTGTGCAACAACTCGATATAGGGCTCGAGGTGGACAGCAAAATTCCGCAACTGCCGTTGGAGCCTGAATTGCAGATGGCCGTGATCAACGGCGCGGGCCGGAATTTCAACGATAACAACGCCGACAAGGATGTCACGGGAAGATTGATCCTGACGCCCACCGAAGGCATGAAGCTGTATTTCGCTGGCTACACAGGGACCGCCTTTTTTAATGGTACTGCCTCAGGTCCATTGCAGAACAACACCGACGTCAAGAAGACCAGGCAAGGCGTAATGTACACTTACATTCCACCGTTCTTGCCGGAGTTAAAGTTGCAGGCGGAATATATCGAGGGGAACGACAACGGCTTTCGCCGGCGGACTTGGTACCAGTACATCCTGTTCCGGCCTTTCTCCTGGTTGCCGAACTTTGAGCCGGCATATCGCTACGAGCAGTTCACGGTGGATACCAACAGCCCCAACACTACGCTGGACCGCCACACAGTAGGTTTTAACTATTACTTCCACACCAATGTAAAATTCACGCTCAATTATGAGTTCAAACATGATGACAATGAGGGGAACCCGTTCGTCACAACTGGCGGGGGCGCCGCCAACACCAATAACAAAAACTTCTTCACCACGCAGATCCAGTTCAGGTATTAGAGGGAAGATCATGAAGACATGCGCCTTTCTTTTGGCCGCCATCCTGCTTGTTCCCATCGTCGTGGGAGCCATGCCCGAGTTCTCGCAGGCAGGGGAGCTCTCAATCGCAGCGGCGTCCGACCTGAACTTCGCATTCAAGGAGATCGTCGCGGAGTTCGAGAAGAAGACCGGGAACACGGTGAAGCTTTCGTTGGGCTCGTCCGGGAACTTCTTCGCTCAACTGTCAAACGGTGCGCCATTCGATCTCTTTTTCTCAGCCGACATCGGTTATCCGAAGAAATTGGAAGAGGCCGGGTTGGCGGAATCGGGGACTCTCTACATGTATGCCGTGGGCAGGATCGTGGTCTGGGTTCCCAAAGGCTCTCCAATAGATGTCGCGTCGTTGAGGATGAAAGCCCTGCAGCATCCATCGG
>VBOF01000374.1 GCA_005877855.1 Nitrospirota bacterium
ATCGTGATGCACTGCCTGCCCGCCCATCGAGGACAGGAGATCACTGACGAGGTGCTGGATGGCCCGCAGTCGGTCGTGCTGGACCAGGCCGAGAACCGGCTCCATGTGCAGAAGGCGATTCTCATCCGGCTGTTGCGGGATCGGTGACCGTGGAGCGCAGCCGACAGATGATCAAGAAAGTCGTGCTGGCCTACTCGGGCGGCCTCGACACGTCGGTCATCCTCAAATGGCTGAAGGAGACGCACGGCTGCGAGGTCGTGGCCTTCTGCGCGGACCTAGGCCAGGGGGAAAAGATGAAGGCGCTCAAGGCGAAGGCGCTGCAGGTGGGCGCGAGCAAGGTGTACGTCGAGGACCTGCGGGAGACCTTCGTCCGGGACTACGTCTTCCCCATGCTGCGCGCGAACGCCGTGTACGAGGGGGGCTACCTGCTCGGCACCTCCATCGCCCGTCCTCTGATCGCAAAGCGCCAGATTGAGATCGCCGAACGGGAAGGCACCGACGCGGTGGCTCACGGCGCGACCGGCAAGGGCAACGATCAGGTGCGCTTCGAAGCGACCTATCTGGCGCTGAACCCGTCGGTCAAGATCATTGCGCCGTGGCGGGAGTGGGAGTTTCGGTCCCGCCGGGAGTTGATCGAGTACGCGCAGCGGCACGACATCCCCGTGACCGCGACGAAGGCCAAGCCGTACAGCACGGACCAGAATCTCTTCCACGTCAGCTACGAGGGCGGCATTCTGGAGGACCCGTGGGAAGAGGCGCCGGAGGAGATCTTCCAGATGACCGTCTCGCCGGAGAAGGCGCCGGCCAAGCCGGCGTTCGTCGAGATCGACTACGAGGAGGGAAACCCCGTCGCGGTGAACGGCAAGCGCCTCTCGCCGGCTGCACTGCTCGCCCACCTCAACGCCCTCGGCGGAGCGCATGGGGTCGGCCGCGTGGACCTTGTGGAGAATCGCTACGTTGGCATGAAGTCGCGCGGCGTGTATGAAACGCCCGGCGGAACGATCCTGCACGTCGCGCATCGCGCCGTCGAGTCGCTCACGCTCGATCGCGAGGTGCTGCACCTGCGGGACACGTTGGTTCCCCGCTATGCGGAGATGGTGTACTACGGCTACTGGCACACGCCGGAGCGGGAGATGCTCCAGGCCGCCGTGGATGAGGCGCAGAAGGACGTCACGGGCACCGCTCGCGTCAAGCTCTATAAGGGTTCGTGTTGTACTGCCGGGCGGCGCTCGGCGCGGTCCCTCTACCGCGTGGACATGGCCACCTTCGAGGAGGACGATGTCTACCGGCAGAGGGACGCGGAAGGCTTCATCCGGCTGAACGCGCTGCGGCTGGCCATCCGGGCCTCCCGCAAACAGGCCGTTAAACGGAAGGGATGATGGGGTGCGGCGCGGATGAGCATGAAAAGAAAACCCGAACAGAGTAAGCTGTGGGCCGGCCGGTTCCGTGGAAAGACGGATCCGAAGGTCGAGACGTTCACGTCGTCGCTCGCAATCGACCGCCGGCTCTTCCGGCACGACATCGCCGGCAGCATCGCCCACTGCCGGACGCTCGAGCGGGCGGGCGTGCTCACCCGCCGCGAGGCGGACAAACTGGTCGCCGGGCTCAAGCAGGTGGAGAAGGAGATCGCCGGCGGGCGGTTCCGGTTCAAGCCGGCGGATGAGGACATTCACATGGCGATCGAGGCGCGGCTGACCGACCTCGTCGGTGAAGTGGGAGGCAAGCTCCACACCGGACGGAGCCGGAACGACCAGGTGGCGCTGGATCTGCGGCTCTATCTGAGGGACGCGGTGAAAGACCTCCTGGCCGGC
>VBOF01000261.1 GCA_005877855.1 Nitrospirota bacterium
ATGATCACGCCCGGCGCTTTCAGCTCCATCAGGCGTTTGAGCCGGTTGTTGCGGTTGATGACCCGGCGGTAGAGATCGTTGAGGTCCGACGTGGCGAACCGGCCCCCGTCGAGCGGGACCAGCGGCCGCAGTTCCGGCGGCAGCACCGGGATGACATCCATGATCATCCATTCCGGCTTGTTGCCGGAGCGGATGAAGGAGTCAATCACCCTCAAGCGCTTGATATATTTTTTCTTTTGCGCAAGCGAGTGGGTCCCCTTCACCTTGTCGTGCAGAACGGCCCGCTCGGCTGCTAGATCGATTTTTCGCAACAGCTCTCGGATGGACTCGGCCCCGATGCCGGCCTTAAACCCTGACGGCTGCTCTTGCACTAACGTCCGATAGCGCTCTTCGGAGATGAGGTCCTTCTCCTTCACGTTTTCAGCGGACCCCGGGTCGATCACGACATAGCTCTCGAAATACAGGATGCGCTCCAGCTGTTTGAGGCTCATGTCCAACAGGGTGCCGATGCGGCTCGGCAAGCCCTTCAGGAACCAGATGTGCGCCACTGGCGCCGCGAGCTCGATGTGCCCCATGCGCTCGCGGCGCACTTTCGACTGGATGACTTCCACGCCGCACTTGTCACACACGATCCCGCGGTGCTTCATCCGCTTGTACTTGCCGCAGTTGCACTCCCAGTCCTTGGTGGGACCGAAGATCTTGGCGCAGAACAAGCCGTCCTTTTCGGGCTTGAAGGACCGGTAGTTGATGGTCTCCGGCTTCTTCACCTCGCCGTAGGACCACGAACGGACCTTCTCTGGAGAGGCCAAACGAATGCGGATCGCGTCGAACGACACGCCCTCGCGCGGCTTCTCAAAGACTGTGGAGATTCCTTCCACGCTTCTACCTCCTTTTACACCCGCCCGCCCCGGGGACGCCGAGACGTCCCCAGTTCCCGTCACGACTTCGCCTTGATCAGTTCCACATCCAGTCCCAGGCTCTGGAGTTCCTTGACCAGGACGTTGAAGGACTCCGGGAGTCCTGGCTCAAGGAATGGTTCGCCCTTCACGATCGCCTCGTACATTCGGGAACGCCCTGGGACATCGTCTGACTTGACGGTCAGGAACTCTTGCAGGGTCGAGGCGGCGCCATAGGCTTGGAGTGCCCAGACTTCCATCTCGCCCAACCGTTGGCCGCCGAACTGGGCTTTCCCGCTCAACGGTTGCTGCGTGACCAGTGAGTAGGGTCCAATGGACCGGGCATGGATCTTGTCGTCCACCAGGTGGTGCAGCTTCATCGTGTACATGTAGCCGACTGTGACGGGGCTCTGGAAGGCCTCGCCGGTGCGGCCGTCGTACAGGCTGCTCTGTCCGGTCTCCGGCAGTTTGGCCTTCTTCAACAGTGCCTTGATCTCAGCTTCGGCCGCTCCTTCGAATACTGGGCTCGACACCCACAGCCCGAGGGCTTTGGCGGCCCAGCCGAGGTGGGTCTCGAGGATCTGCCCGACATTCATCCGGGAGGGGACGCCCAGAGGGTTGAGCACCACTTCCACCGGCGTGCCGTCCGGCAGATAGGGCATGTCTTCCTCGGGCAAAATGCGCGACACGACGCCCTTATTCCCGTGCCGGCCCGCCACCTTGTCGCCGACGGAAATCTTGCGCTTCATCGCGATGTAGACTTTGACGAGCTTGATGACGCCGGGCGGCAGCTCATCGCCGCGCCGCAGTCGTCCCACTTTCTCGTCATAGAGCGTCTGTAAAATTTCGATCTGCTCCTTGGCCAGCCGTTCCGTCTCCTCGATCTCCTTCTGATCCTCAGGGTCGCTCAACACGATCCGGCGCACCTCCTCGTCGCTGAGCTTCTTCAGGATCTCAGGGGCCATCTTCCCCTTGCGCTTCAGGATGATCTCGCCGGTCTCCCCGTCCATGAGGTCCCGGGCGACGACCTTGCCGAGCAGCAGCTTGCGGATCTTTTTGTTTTTCTCCTCTTCCACGATCCGGAGACTGTCCTGATGCTCGCGCTGGATCCTGAGCACATCCTCGCTCTCGATGCTTTTAGAGCGCTCGTCCTTGTCGAGCCCCTTGCGGGAGAAGATCTTGACGTCCACGACGATCCCCTCCACCCCCGGAGGAACGGTCAGCGAGGTATCCTTCACATCGCCTGCCTTCTCTCCAAAGATGGCGCGCAGCAACTTTTCTTCCGGCGTGAGCTGGGTCTCTCCTTTGGGCGTCACCTTGCCCACGAGGATGTCCCCCTGCCGGACCTCCGCGCCGATGCGGATGATGCCGCTCTCGTCCAGGTCACGCAGGGCGTCTTCGCCGACGTTGGGAATGTCTCGGGTGATCTCTTCCTTGCCCAACTTGGTCTCGCGGGCCTCGACCTCAAACTCTTCGATGTGGATGGATGTGAAGACATCGTCGCGGACGAGGCGCTCGCTGATCAGGATCGCGTCCTCGAAGTTGTACCCACCCCACGGCATGAAGGCCACGAGCACGTTCCGGCCCAATGCGAGGTCGCCACGGTCGATCGCCGGCCCGTCAGCCAGCACCTGGCCGCGCTTGACGGTCTCCCCCACCGACACCACCGGCTTCTGCGTGATGCAGGTGCTCTGGTTGGACCGCTTAAACTTGACCAGGTCGTAGGTGTCGAGACAGACCTCGTGCTTTTTGCTTCCTGCCTCTTTCTTGCGCAGTTCGGTCTTGACGACAATCCGGGTGGCATCCACGCTCTCGACGACCCCCGGGCGCTGGGCCAGCACGACGTACCCTGAGTCGCGGGCCACGATCGCTTCCATGCCGGTTCCCACCAGCGGCCCCTCGGTTTGGATGAGGGGGACGGCCTGCCGTTGCATGTTGGAGCCCATCAGGGCGCGGTTCGCGTCATCGTGCTCAAGGAACGGGATCAAGGCGGTCGCCACGCTGACCGTCTGCTTGGGGGACACGTCCATGTACTCCACCTTGTCGGGGTGCACCAGGACGAAATCCCCGCCGTAGCGTGCAGACACCAAGTCGGCGATCAGCCGTCCATCAGGGCCGACTTCGGAATTGGCCTGGGCGATGTGATACCGATCCCCGTCGATGGCCGACAGGTGCTCGATCTCGTCCGTCACCTTTCCCTTCCGGACTTTCCGGTAGGGGGCCTCGATAAAGCCGAACTCGTTCACCCGTGCGTAGGTGGCCAGGGAGGTGATCAGGCCGATGTTGGGCCCTTCCGGCGTCTCGATCGGGCAGATCCGGCTGTAGTGGGAGGGATGGACGTCACGGACCTCAAAGCCGGCGCGCTCGCGGGTCAGCCCGCCGGGCCCCAAGGCCGAGAGGCGTCGTTTGTGGGTGATCTCGGCCAACGGGTTCGTCTGGTCCATGAACTGGGACAACTGGCTGCTGGCAAAGAATTCCTTGATGGCGGCGATCACCGGTTTGGCGTTGATCAAGTCGTGCGGGAGCACGGCTTCCATGTCCAGGAGGTTCATTCGTTCCCGGATGCTCCGCTCCATGCGGACCAGTCCCAGGCGGAACTGGTTCTCCAGCAACTCGCCGACGGACCGGACCCGACGGTTGCCGAGGTGGTCGATGTCGTCCACCTCTCCCTTGCCCGCCTTGAGGTTCACGATGTAGCGAACCACCTCGACGATGTCCTCAGGCGTCAACGTCCGCTTTTCAAGCGGGAGATCGAGGCCCAGCTTCTTGTTCAGTTTGAGCCGGCCTACCGGGGAGAGATCGTAGCGTTTGGCATTGAAGAAGAGGTTCTCAAACAGGGCGCGCGCCGTCTCGATGGAGGGCGTTTCCCCTGGGCGCAGCCGCTTGTAGATCTCGACCATGGCCTCTTCCTTGGACGTGGTCTTCTCACTCTCGAGCGTGTCTTCGATCACCGACGCCGTGGTCGCGCTGTCGTAGAAGACGACCTTGAACGAGTCGATCTTGCTGGCCAAGACCTTCTTCAGGACCTCAGCCGTCAGCTTGTGATTCTTGTCGAGGATCTTCTCTTTGGTGGCGATCTCCACCAAGTCGACCAGGACGGTGCGGCCCACCAGGTCCTCGGGGTTGACCTCGATCTCTTTGATCCCCGCTGTCTTCAACCGGCTGATGGTGGCCTTGGTGAGCTTCGAGCTTTCGCGGGCGATGGGCTCCTTGCCCCCCTTCTCCACCAGGTTATCGGGGACGCGCAGGCCGAGATGGATCTCCGGGTCCAGCTTCCGCCACAGCTTGCCCTTCTGGACGTGAATCTCCTCCACGGGATAGTACATCCGCAGGAGATCATCGGTGGAGTACCCGAAGGCTTTCAACAGGATCGTCGCCGGCATCTTCCGCCGTCGGTCGATCCGGACGTAGAGGATGTCCCGCGTGTCAAACTCAAAGTCGAGCCACGAACCGCGATATGGGATGATCCGCGCCGAGAACAGGATCTTGCCGCTGGCATGGGTACGGCCCTTGTCATGCGTGAAGAAGGCCCCCGGCGATCGGTGCAATTGGCTCACCACCACCCGCTCGGTCCCGTTGATGATGAAGGTGCCGCGCTCCGTCATCAGCGGCAGTTCGCCGATATAGACCTCCTGCTCGCGCACGTCCAGGACTTTCTTGGTGGGCGATTTGTCCTCCTTGTCGAGCACCACGAGACGCACGCGGATCTTCAGAGGCGCGGCGTAACTCATCCCCTGCTCCATGCACTCGCGCACATCATACTTGGGCGTCCCGAGGCTGTAGTTGACAAACTCCAGGACCGCCGTGCTGTTGTAGTCCGCGATGGGAAACACGCTGGTGAGCGCAGCCTGCAGTCCTTTCTCCTCACGCCGATCCGGCTCGATGTCCATTTGTAGGAAGCCGTCGTACGACCGCTTCTGGATTTCGATCAGATCGGGAATGTCGAGGTGACGCGGGATCTTGGAAAAGTCTTTCCGTTCGATCAAACTGCTGCCCGTCATTTCGGACATGGATCCTCCCCCAGTCGGATAGTGGACGCGTCCCCGCCGCCTTACTTAATCTCGACTTTCGCGCCCTGCTCTTCCAGCTTCTTCTTGATGGTCTCGGCCTCTTCCTTGGTGACGCCAGTCTTCACTGGCTTGGGCGCGCCTTCGACCAGATCCTTCGCCTCCTTCAGGCCCAGATTGGTCAGCTCGCGCACGACTTTGATGACCTGGATCTTCTTGTCGCCGGCATTGGTCAGGACCACGTCGAACGCCGTTTTTTCTTCCGCCGGCGCCGCGCCTGGCGCCGCGCCGCCGCCCGCCGCCGGCCCTGCCGCCACCGGCGCCGCCGCGGTCACGCCAAAGCGCTCCTGCAGGGCTTTCACGTAGTCGTCCAATTCCAAGACCGTCATTCCTTCGATCATCTTGATGAACTCATCCTTCGAGAGCTTTGTCGCAGATGCACCGGACATGGATCCCTCCTTCGGTTTCCCTTTAATGGCAATCAAGGTTCCGACAAACCTAATCATAATGCCGTTCATCGTGCCGGCCAGCCCCACCAGAGGGCTCTGCAATCCCGCCAGCAATCGTGATAGCAGCGCGTTGCGCGGGGGCAGGTCCGCCACCGCCTTCACGCGTGATGCGTCAAGCAGGTTGCCTTCGACCACGCCAATCGTGATCCGCATCTTCTGGTCGCGCTTGTCCTTGGCGATGAAGTCGCGAAGAATCTTGGCAGGCAATGCCGGATCGTCATAGCTGATCGCAACGGACACCGGCCCCCGGAAGTGCTCCTTGGCCAGGCCCAACGGAGTCCCGTCCGCGGCCCGGATGGCCAGGGTATTCTTTACCACCTTGAGCTCCGCATGGGCCCGTCGCAGCAGCCGGCGCAACTCCGTGACCTCATGCCCCTCGAGTCCCGTGCACTCGGTCAGAAAGGCCGCGCGTGCGCGCGTAAACTTCTCCCTGAGCTCGGCAATCGCCTGTGCTTTCTCTTCCTTGCGCATAGCGTCCTGTCTCATTGCTACGCGGCCAGCTTCTTGCTGAGCGCAGTGGTGTCCACCGAGACCCCGGGACCCATCGTCGACGACAGAGTCACCGATTTGAGATAGCGGCCCTTGCTCGTCGACGGTTTGGCCTTGAGCACCGACTCCAGGACGGCCAGGGCATTCTCGTACAGCTGCTGCGCCTCAAACGAAACCTTGCCAATCTGGACATGGAGAATGCCGGCTTTCTCCACCTTGTACTCCACCCGTCCTTTACGGATGTCATTGATGGCCTTGGCCACTTCGAACGTCACAGTTCCGGTTTTGGGATTGGGCATCAGTCCGCGAGGGCCCAGGATTTTACCCAGCTTGCCCACGGTTCCCATCATGTCCGGCGTGGCGATGGCGCGATCGAATTCGAGCCAGCCGCCCTTCACCTTCTCCACCAGTTCCTCGCCCCCAACGATATCTGCTCCGGCATCCCGGGCCTCTTTCTCCTTCTCGCCCTTGGCGAACACGAGGATGCGGACCTTGACGCCGGTGCCATGGGGGAGCACCACCGAGCCCCGCACCATCTGATCCGACCGCTTCGGGTCCACCCCTAGGCGGATCGCCATCTCGACCGTTTCGTCGAATTTGGCGTAGGCCGTCCGCTTCACCAACTCCACCGCCTCCCGCAGATCGTACGGCCGCGGTTCAACCAGCGCGGCGGCCGCTTTCCACTTCTTGCCCACCGTGGTCCTCCTCGTCCTACTCCTTCGCGACGACAATCCCCATGCTACGCGCCGTTCCTTCAATGATCCGAGCGGCCGCCGTCACATCGGCGGCGTTCAGATCGGGCAATTTGATCCGCGCGATCTCGTTGATCTGAGCCGGCGTCACCTGCCCCACCTTGTCTTTGTTGGGCACCCCGGAGCCTTTGATGATCCCGGCCGCCTTCTTGAGGAGGTCTGACGCGGGCGGGGTCTTCATCACGAAGGTAAAGCTCCGATCGATGTAGACCGTAATGATGACCGGGACGATGGACCCTTCCTGGCTCTGGGTCTTGGCATTGAACTGTTTGCAAAACTCCATAATGTTCACGCCGTGCTGCCCCAGGGCCGGACCCACCGGCGGCGCCGGGTTGGCCTTCCCAGCCGGGATCTGCAACTTGACCAGGGTTTTGACTTCCTTCGCCAAGACGTCTCCTTCCCGCTACAAACGCTCGACCTGCGGGAACCCCAACTCCACCGGAGTGCCCCGGCCAAAAATGCTGACCAGGACTTTCACCCGCCCGCGTTCCTGATCGACCTCGTCTACCATCCCGTTGAACCCGAGGAACGGTCCGTCGATAATACGCACGTTGTCCCCTTTGTGAAATTCCTCTTTCTGGCGGGGCACCGCGGTCCCGCCGTCCATCTGCTTGCGGAGCGTCTCGACTTCCT
>VBOF01000262.1 GCA_005877855.1 Nitrospirota bacterium
TCCCGTGAACGACGACGCGAGCACCGAGGGCGAATTGGTGGCGGAAGGCGGAGAGGAGGTGTACTCCGTCATGGAGACGCCGCCCGCAGGAGAGGGCAGCATCAAGGCCATTCCGGTGAGCCCGACGAGCGCCATCGCCGGGAGGAAGCCCCCGGCTGCCGCTTGGCCCGTTGTCATCCATGTCCGCTTCATGATCGTATCCTCCGCTGTTCCGGCTCTCATTGCAGTGGGTTACAAACTTTGGCCCGTCATCCTTTCATAGGCCTCCTTAATCGTCGGCACCTCGACCACTTTCACGTTGAGGCCTTCGGCCAGAGGGCGTAGGTCCCAGTCTGGGGTGCGAATTTGCCCTGTCGGGATCAGGATAATGGTGAAGCCTGCCGACGCTGCCAAGAGAAGTTTTTCAGGGAGCCTTCCAACGGCCGATATTCGGCCATCAGGATCGACGTCCCCGGTGATGACAACGCCGGGTAAGAGCGCGTCACCCCGTCTGGCAACCACCATTGCGATAGCTAAAGCGGCACTGGCACTCGGTCCATTCATCGTGGAGCCGGGACTGACTCCTTTGAGCGTCACTTGCCACGTCCGTGGATCCTCCCCCACGGCCCTAGAAGCGGCCAGGGCCGCCTTTTGCGCCGCCTCCTTCCAATCCGCACTGAACACTCTCCCCTTGAACGCTCCCAAACCTCTGGCCCCCTCGTTAAAGAGGACCTCTGGCCCTAATGGTTGCCACAGGTGAGCGACTTGGATGACCACATACGAAGGGACTCTGATCGGCTTGTCCTCGGGGCTGGCGACTAAAAGTATGGGAATCGTAGTGAGGTAGAACGAGTCGGATGCCACGACGACAGGTCCGCTGCTGAGCAACGTTATAGCTAACAACGGAACGATACGGGCAACGAGCGGTTTGATCCTCATTCTACCTACTCCTTCAGGCCATAAGTGCTTACAAGTCGACCTGCCGCTTAAACCGATCCAGATTGAATGTCAAGATAATTCATCGGAAAGGTTGACTGTTGCCATCTTTTCAGCCACTTAGATCGTTAGGGTATTTTCCTTCCAAATATTCCGGTGTTTACCAGATTGCGCCCCGGTGTCCGTCATCTTAAATTGAGCACGGTCGCGCACCACATTATTCGCAAGGCTTTTTCCGGAAATAATCAGGATGAAAATCCTCAGCACGGAGGCGTTGTTATCAGATGTATGACATGGGAGTAGTGGATTTGGTCTTTTTCATTACTGGAGGCGTCTTGGTTCTCGCACCTGTGACACTTGCTGTATGCGTCTTGTGGGGCGCACCAAAAAGCAGACCGTGAAAGACCTGAAACGTGCATACTGAAACCGTTGATACGCCATTAAACCGGCCTGCTTCTGGCGACACAGCACCGCAACCATTGGTTGCTCCGGCGACCTTCGTGGTTCCTATCCATTCCCTGGCTTCATCCTGACCGATAACTCCCCCTATTCCTATACCTCGTTAGAGGTATTTCTCCCTCGCAACTCAGGTTTCTCCTGACTTGGCTATCGACCCAATCTATGTAACGCTAGCGTTAGGCCAACAGACGACAAATACCGTTATGTTTTGCCAACGATGTCATGGACTGCCGGCAGTGGACCACTTCATTGATATGCAGGACGGTGGCAAGCATCACTGGCTCCGCGTTTGGCGATGCGTGAACTGCGGGGTGGTGGTGGAACTTTGATCGGATGCTTACAGGTGCCGATGATGTGGCTTTCAGCACTGTTGCTTGCCGAAACCCTGTCAGGGACTCCCGCCGTGGCAGTCCAAAGCAGCATGCCTCAGGCCTGCTTCATCTTCGGCGAGGTCTTCTGGTCCACCACGCAGATCAGCGCCATGCTCTCGTCGAACTGCGCCATCCGGATCGAACGAAAGGAGCGCCGGATCATCATGACGGGACCGAACAAGATCATCGAGGTCCTGATCCCGGAAGACCCCGGCTTGCACGAGTTCATCTACCGTTGGGGCCACCGCACCGCGCACTTCGACGATGAAACGGTGGAGATCGTGAAAATCTCCGGCGGCGCATAGCTGAGACTAAGGAAGGCCCTTATGGAACGGAGCTGCACGGGTCGTCAGGTCGTAGGGCTGCTCTGGATGCTCTCCCTGCTGACCAAGCTCTTCATCATCCTGCTGAAGCTGTTCGAAGGACAACACCGTGTGGCCCCTTAATCCAGATGCGACCTGCTTTCGCAGCACGCACGCGAACCGGCTCGCGCCGCCGACGTTCGGAGGCCATCAGAAGGCTGATGGTCCAGGATTGCAAGAGCCGTTCGCTGTAGAAGGTCCTGTGATGACGAGGGCTAGTGTCGCTCGACAGCACTCCTACGTACTCCGAGAGTCTGTCTTTAGTGTGACGTCCGGTTCGTATGATATTTACTCACATCCAGACGGTCGCACCCTCTATATTTACTACATCATTCCTCAAGATCAGCAGTACTGGTGGATTTTGAATAAGCCTGGTAGTCTTTCCAAGACAGGCAACACTGTCGATGAACTTGCGAAGCTTCTGAAAAGCATCTACTACGAGGCTGACCTGCCCCCGGTTCTTGAACCAGGGCACTTCCAGCGGACCGGGAGAAAGGACCATCCCAGCCCCCGATTGACGTACATCCTGTGACTGTTCTGGCTGTAGGGACCCTCCGCCCGCCCCTTGCACCCGTACGGCAACCAAAACGGACGCATGGACGGGAATTGCCATTGCCCTCCGTGGCTGTGGCCGCAAAGCACCAAGTCCACAGCGTGGCTCGGCTCGAGCAAGTCGAGCACGTTGGGGGCATGGGCGAGCAGAACTGTGAAACGACCCTCGACCCGAGGCGGAATGCAGCGGACATCGGCACGGTGTGTCGACGGGTCATCGAGGCCGATGATCCCCAACTCACCACTAACCATGGGGATGTAGATTGCTTGGTTGATGAGCAAGTGCAACTTGTGCCGGTCGGCGAGGTCCGCAAACTGGCCGATTGGCACGCCACTGAAATGATCGTGGTTGCCGAGTGTCAGAAAGACTGGAGCTATTTGTCGAAGGCTTGAGAGAAACCGAAAGAGAGCAGGGATTCCCCGAGGAGTTTCCAGCAGGTCACCCGTGATAAAAATCCACTCCGGGCGCAGATCCGAAATCTGACTGATGACGGCGTCATGCCGAGGCAGATATCGCTCGATGTGAAGGTCACTGAGCTGGACTGCTCGACGGCCAGCTAAGGGTGTATGGCAGCACTGAATGGGGGTGACAGCCGGTACATCAAGCCCATACTCCCAAGTTACAAGTCTGCTAAAAAATCGCTGGAGGGGAAGCGAGAGCTGGTGCACCAGCACAAGTTGAATACGCCGATACCAGGGTAACCCGCGACCACCCAAAGTCACGCCGCTCCCGTCAAGACTCTAAGTCCCGTACAGCCTCTCTCAGACGCCCGCACTGTCTACACTGCGCCAGCAGCCCAACGGTCTTGGTGCTGAGCTCAGCCCGCAGGATAAAACAGTATGTTAGCTCCCCACAGAACGGGCAGGGAACGCCATCCAATTGCGTCCGTACATTTCTGACCTTCCCGATCAGAGGAGCCATCTGCCCCCCGGTCACTTGCATAGGGTTCAGACCAACTGGCCAACGGTGAGGGACGGCGACGCCCGATGGGCCAGAATGACCGCGTCAACATAATCGCCGCAGTTCAAACATTGCCACGCAGGCATCTGCAGCTCCTTCGCTGGAGGCGCTTCCCAATCGGGGGCAACCCAGAACAAGGACGGGATCTCCACCAAGAGTCCCTGACAACGCATGCAGGTCATGGCTACGTCCTCTCCCGGCCGGGCTTGTGCCAGTTAAGGAGTAGTGTAAAGCGAAAAATGCAGACGGAGAATTAGGCAAGTCCTCCAATTCAAGTGGGAACAACCAGTGATACAAATAGCAGGAAATTACCTGAGGGCAGGATGAGTGGCGGAGCAACACGGCGCCCAGACCCGCTGCACCTTGATCCCGGACCGCTAGACTCATCTGGTGGTGGAACTGGCATATCTTGCGGTAGATTTCAACCACCAGCGATACCTTCAGATTAACCTGCTCGTTTCTTTCCTTATGTATGTCAATTAGTTGCTTTCGTGGCCTGATGGCTTGGCTCTTGCTCGCAGCTATTGACTCGGCTGACAAATATCCCTGCCCAGCGACCTGGGAGAGAGGAGTGATCTGCAGTCAAAACGCTCGCAAAACAGAAAGGAGGTGGAACGGTCTTCTGGCAGCCGAAGGTCCGTTGTCACTGCGTCGGACGCGAAGCGGCTCAAGTCAGTTTGTGACTTTCATTTGACAATAAGGGAGGTACGTCATGAAGAGCGGAAGACCTATATCTAAACGATTTCTCGTTCCGGTCACACTCGCCGTGGGCGCGGCGCTGGGGCTGGGGATGATCACTCTAGTCGTGCACGCTGCTGAGAGTGCAAAGAAGATAGAGATCGTTATCAAGGACAAGGCTGCAACGGTGTTAGGCGGCTACGTTGTCACCGGAGATCCAACCGAGATCGTCGTCCGCAATGAAGACACCGTCACGCACGGGTTCAATTCCTCGTTGTTCGAGCCAAATGACAAAGTCGTGATATCGGGTGGCTACCTTGCGGAGGGAAAGGGGCCGCACGTGTACCGGGTGGACGCAGGGAAAACGATGGTCCTTAGATTCACTCCGCCCCGCCGGGATGAACATTCGTCCCTTTCGTTCTGGTGCGACATGCACTACACCGTGAGGGGAGAAATGCTTGTTATGGAGTTAACAGGGGAAAGCGGGGGATGACGAGACGGAGGCCGCGGTCATCTACAACCTAGGGTGTCTGATTGGCCAGTGGCGCCTTCTAGTCCAAAAATCAGGCGTCAGGGTAAGCACCAGCGGTCGGCGTTCCCGATTAGCGAGCGCCGACCGCGGGCGATCAGCACCCCTCAATGCCCAACCGTCTGCCCGACGAGACCACTTGAGCCGAACACACATCCCAATCGCGCTCAACGCGGCGGCCGCCCTTCTCATTCCGATTAATCAGCCTAGGGATTCAGCGGAAAAATGATCACAAGCCCCCCCATGACATCATCAATTTTGAAATCCGACTTCGGGCTGTTGGGATGAGAGTTGTGACACCCGATGCACACCTGTGTGACAGCCCGGTCGGCGTAGACCGCGCCAAAAAACTGCTCCTTGCCGCGACCGATGATGCCGGTATAGGGGCCATCTGGGTGCATCTGAACCGCTTCAAGGCCTCGCCGCTCGAATTCAGTGGCCGGCGCATTTGCCTTGTTGATTGGCCACTGACTGATCAGATGGTAGCGGACCTTCGCGCCGGTCAATTCGGCCATCTCGCTCGTCTCTTTCAGGAACTGGACAGGCAAGGGTAATGTATTCGTTGCCCGCCAGTTTTCCGATGTGTCAAGAATCCCCTCTTGTAGCAGCCGATTGACGATATGGATTGTGTAAAAGGTCCGGTGAGCCATGATCACGGCATGCAAATAGTCAGCAACGGTTCCTGGAGGAATACCCCTCAGAGTCCCGGAGTCCTTCTCGACGGCAGAGACGCTCCCGATAGCGAGCAGCGCGATCGTTACAATGACTGCGACCCACGCCAAAGCTTTTCCGGTCATGAGGTCACCTCCTTCTCTAGATACGAGCCTCCATACGTGGGTCAAAAGGTTTTCTTTTTGAACCCGCGAAAAGCCTACGCCGAAAGGCCAGAAAAATCTATTGCTAGCACTGAGAGGAGGGAGGGATGAAAGGCTTTTGCTCTCTTACTTTTCAAGGAGTTATTTATGCCCTGCCCTCCCTTTGCCGCCCAGCCTAACATAGGGTCTGGACGGGTTAAAGGGGGCAGGTCAGTCTACAAGTAGATATAGAGACAGCGGGGTCTGAACCCCTTGTCTCCTCCCAGTAGCCAAAAACGGGAATCCAGAATATAATACGTTCCTGTTTGACTCCTGCCTCGGACAGAGGCCGCCTATGATAGCGAAAGCACAACTGCCTTTCGATCCCCATATCTTTCTGACCAAGATCGGCGAAGGAAGGACGATTGCCGAATACCGGAAGAACAAGAAGGTATTCTCGCAAGGTGACCCGGCCGACGCCATCTTTTACATCCAGAACGGTAAGGTCAAGCTCACGGTCGTCTCCAAACAGGGCAAAGAAGCGGTCATCGGCATTTTAGGGACCGCCGACTTCTTTGGCGAAGGCTGCCTCGCGGGCCAGCCGCTGCGCATGGCTACCGCCACCGCCATATCCGCGTGCGTGATCGTCCGACTGGAGAAACGGAGCACGCTCCGGGTGCTCCACGACGAGCCGACCTTTTCCGAGCTGTTCCTCGCCCATCTGCTCGCCCGCAACATCCGGCTGGAGGAGGATCTGGTGGATCAGCTCTTCAACTCCAGCGAGAAGCGGCTGGCGCGGGTGCTGCTCCTGCTGGCCAACTTCGGGAAGGAAGGCAAACCGGAGCCGGTGATTGCGAAGATCAGCCAGGAAACGCTGGCGGAGATCATTGGCACGACTCGCTCACGAGTCAGCTTTTTCATGAACAAGTTCCGCAAACTGGGCCTCATCGACTACAACGGCGGATTGCAAGTCCACAGTTCCCTCCTCAATATCGTCCTGCACGACTAGTTTCCCTTTATTCCTGCTGTATTAGCTCTTGGGAAGAGTCACGCTGCCTCCCTCGTCAATTTTTCCAAACTGAGCAATTTGGAACAGATTCAAACGATGTATCTGTTTAGGCTAGAGCATCGATAGGAAGATACGGCGGCCTCCCTGGGAGGCTATTCATGCTTGAGTTCCTGCAATCCGTCCACGTTCTCGTCGCTGTCTTCATTCTCGCGGTACTCGCGATCTTTCTTATTGTCATCTTCCGCGGTCTCTGCTGGTCCAAGGCGCCGCAGCCGAATGCATGCCAAGCCGATCCGCGCTACGCTCAATTGCTTCGTAAGACACCAATCTGACGGGAGGTCCAAGATGGGCACGATGCTCACGGGTGACGTTGCGAAAGAGGAGCCAATGACGCATGAACAGACCGTAGCGGACCGTATCATCGAGGCAGTCTCCCGCTCTCCTGGCTGCTTCATTGAAGACTTGACACTCGCGTGCTCAGATCTGCCCTGGAAGCAGGTTTTCATCGAGGTAGACCGCATGAGCCGAAACGGGAGGCTGCTTCTAGAAAGGAAAGGCCCTGGGGTTTACATCATTAATCTTCCGGCAAGCGTCTGAAACGCGTTTATTGAACCGCTGAAACGCCATTGAGGCAGCCTGTACCCTTCGGCTAAAAACTCATCGCGCGTGATTGAAGGGCTTCTGCAGGAGTAGCTATCTTAGGAAATAGAACTTTGGTGTCCCCAACGGGATTTGAACCCGTGTTGCGGCCTTGAAAGGGCCGCGTCCTAGGCCAGGCTAGACGATGGGGACAACCGTTTCGTATGTGACGTTTGGTGAGCCGCCTGGGACTCGAACCCAGGGCCCTCGCCTTAAAAGGGCGATGCTCTACCTTCTGAGCTAGCGGCTCGCCGAGCCGCACTCTAACACACTGCGCGAAACGCCTTCAACAAAGGACCGGCGCTCAAGCGCCCGGGCGGACGCCGGACCGGTGCCGCGGGCGCAGCAGCGGATTGCGGAGCACGATCGTCTGTTCCCGCCGTGACCCCGTGGAGACAAGATCGATCGGACAGTTCGCCAGCTCTTCGAGCCGCCCGAGATAGCGCCGGGCCTCCACCGGTAGCGCGCGATAGGCCGTGATTCCCGTGGTAGACCGCTTCCAGCCAGGCCACGTTTCATAAATCGGATCGCAGGCCGAGAGCACAGCCATGTCTTGCGGGATCTCGTCAAGGCGACGGCCCTTGAACGTGTACCCGGTGCAGATCTGGATCTGGTCGAGGTGATCGAGGACGTCCAGCTTGGTGATCGCGAGCGAGGTCAAGCCGTTGACCCGGACCGCGCAGCGGATGAGCACGGCGTCGTACCAGCCACACCGTCTCGCCCGTCCGGTCGTGGCGCCGAACTCGTTCCCCTGCTTCTGCAACAGTGCCCCGACCTCATTGGACAGTTCCGTGGGGAACGGCCCGCTGCCGACGCGCGTGGTATAGGCCTTGGCGACCCCGAGCCCGCCGTCGATGGCGGTGGGCCCGATCCCGGCGCCGGTGCAGGCCCCGCCGGCTGCGGCACTCGATGAAGTGACGTACGGATAGGTCCCATGGTCCACGTCCAGGTGCGTGCCCTGTGCGCCCTCCAGGAGCACCTGCTTGCCCTTCGTGACGGCCTTGTCGACGAGCAAGCCGGTATCCACGATCATGCTGCGAAGGCGTTCGGCATAGCGCAAATACTCCTGGAAAATCTTCTCCGCGTGAAATCCCGGCGCGTGATAGAGAGCCTCGAGCAGGGCGTTCGTCTCGGCCACGTTGTCTTCAAGCTTCTGGCGGAAATAGGGCGGGTCCAGCAGATCGCCCATGCGGATGCCGATGCGGGCCATCTTATCCACGTAGGCCGGCCCGATGCCCCGCCCCGTCGTCCCGATGCGGCGTCCGCCCTTGGAGCTCTCGCTCGCCTTTTCGATCGCCTTGTGGTACGGCATGATCACGTGGGCTGCCTGGCTCACAAAGAGGTGGCCCTCGGTGCGCACGCCCTTCGCCCGGAGGCCATCCAGCTCCTCGATCAGGGCTGCCGGGTCCACTACCACGCCGTTCCCGATCACGCAGGTCGTGCCCCGGTACAGGATCCCCGACGGGATGAGGTGGAAGACGAAGGTCGTCCCCCCTTTGACCACCGTGTGGCCGGCATTCGAACCGCCCTGATACCGCACCACCATGTCGGCATCGCGGGCCAGGAGGTCCACGATCTTTCCCTTGCCCTCGTCGCCCCACTGGGTACCGACCACGACTAACGTGCCCATCTTCCCCCTATTTTTCTGGACATAAAAAAAGCCCCAACCAGATCGGCTAGAGCTCCCACGCCACATCAGTCTAGGCGCCTACTTGCGGCTTGTCAACACACTTTCAAGGCTCGGTGGTTTCCTTGACTCTCCCGAAAACCGGATGATAAGATGCCTTGCGGTTGGGGCTGTAGCGCAGTTGGGAGCGCGTCAGACTGGCAGTCTGAAGGTCGCGGGTTCAATCCCCGCCAGCTCCACCAAATCTTCTCCTGACTTCTGGCTTCCAGTCTCATCACAACTTGACAGGTCCCGATGGGTGGCTTAGTCTTCCTCCATTCGTTAAGGGTGGCACACACCTGGAGCCGGTCAACCTCTGCGGAGTTTCTGGAGAGGAGGCAAAGCATGAAGACCTATGCAGTTCGGATCGTGGTGATAACCTTGGCTCTAGCTGGCTGTCTGGCACCGGTCACATGGGCCGCTGAACAGGACAGCAACCACAGTCTGGCCGCCGACCTGGGGCTTGGCCTGGCCAGCTTCGTCTGCTCGGTCCCGTATGGTGCAGCCAAGGTCTCGACGGCGATCCTGGGCGGGATCATGGGAAGCTTCAC
>VBOF01000263.1 GCA_005877855.1 Nitrospirota bacterium
CTGATTTCGGCGAACGTCGCCATCCTCAACGAGATCGCCGAGGCGGACTGGGCTCAGGTCCGCCAAGCCTTGAATGACATGTTTCTCGCCGGCGATATCGCGCTCTCCAAGGACAGCCAACCCTATCGGGTGGAAGTCAACGCGGGCTGGTTCTTCCACACCGGCAACTTCCAGATCAAGTCGACAGTCCGGGGCCGGCGTGAATATGCCCAACTCCAAGTGGCGATGGAGAAGGACAGAGCTGCACAGGAAGCGGCGGCTGATGCGCCCCCGGATGAACCGACCCCCCAACAAGCCTGAGCGGCAGGATCATGTCTGAGCTCTCCCGGGAACTGGACACCCCGACGTTTCGGTTGGCCGTGGCGCAGTTTGAAGAGGCCGCTGAGCGCCTCCGTTTGGATGACAACCTGCGCGAGCGGCTCAAGATCCCCCAACGGGCGCTGATCGTGTCTGTCCCGGTCCGCATGGATGACAGCAGCGTCAAGGTGTTTGTCGGCTATCGCGTGCAGCACGACACGGCCCTGGGACCCTCCAAAGGTGGAGTCCGCTTTCATCCCGAGGTAAACCTCGGAGAAGTGGCGGCGCTGGCCATGTGGATGACATGGAAGTGCGCCCTGGTGGGGCTTCCTTACGGCGGGGCCAAGGGGGGTGTCCGTGTGGCCCCCGAGCGACTCTCGCGGGCCGAGCTCGAGCGGCTGACCCGCCGGTATACAGCTGAGATTCTTCCGCTGATCGGTCCCGAGATAGACATTCCGGCCCCGGATGTCGGCACCAACGCCCAGGTGATGGCCTGGATGATGGACACGTACAGCCAGCAGGTCGGTTACGCCGTGCCCGGCGTTGTCACCGGCAAGCCTCTGGCGATCGGCGGCAGTCTGGGCCGTGAGGACGCGACCGGACGTGGGGTCGCTGATGTGATCCTGGAAGCGATGCAGTACTTGAAATTGGATCTCGCGAACGCGACGGTGGCTGTCCAGGGCTTCGGGAACGTGGGCATGCACACGGCGAGGATTCTGCACGAGCTCGGCGCGAAGGTTGTCGCCGTCAGCGATGCGAAGGGGGGCGTGTACAACGCGCGTGGACTGGACATCCAGACCCTCCGGTCTCGCTACCAGAGCAACGTTCGCCCGCTGCATGAGTGCGGGGTGGGCGAGCTCATCAGCAATCAGGACCTCCTCCAGCTCGACTGCACGGTCCTGGTCCCGGCGGCGCTCTCGGAGCAGATCACGGAGAAGAACGCTGGCTCGCTCCGCTGTCGGATTCTCGCGGAAGGCGCGAACGGGCCGACGACACTAGGCGCCGACCGCATCCTGGCGGAGAAGGGAATCTTTGTCATCCCGGACATCCTGGCGAACTCAGGGGGCGTGATCGTCTCTTATTTCGAGTGGGTCCAGGATGTGCAAAAGTATTTCTGGAAGGACCAGGACATCCGAGAACGTCTGCACGAGATCATCACGGCCGCCTTCCGGAGGACCCTCGAGTTCGGCCAGGCGAAGAAGGTCTCCATGCGCATGGCCGCGCTCATGAACGGCATCGACAAGATCGTTCAGGCGCATCTGGCTCGCGGGCTCTATCCGTGAGGGCGTTTCTCTTCAGTTGCGTCGGAGTGGTCTGGTTTGCCTTGGGGCTCGGACTGATCATCGCACCGGCGTGGATGGTGGAGATCCTGGAACGACTGGTGTCGGACGAGTTCCGGCTGTTCGTGCTCATCCAGGTGGGCATGGTGATCAATCTCGCGCTGGTGATCGGGACGGCCGGGCTCACCTTCCGGGCGCTGTGGGTCGTGGTCGGATGCGTGGGACTTGCCAAAGGGTTGTTCTTGATCGGAGCCCCGCTCGGTCGACGAGAGGCGGTGCTGGACTGGTGGTTCAAGCGGCCGTTCTGGGAGTACCGTGTGCGGGGATTCGTGTTGGTCAGCCTTGCGACGACCTTGGCGTATGGAATCATCTCATTGTAGGACGCGGGCTATGAAGGACGACATTCTGTCGCTCTGGCACGCTCACCGGCAGGCCGCCCTCCCCGATGTGCCGCGGGAGAGCATGGGAGAGCTCTGGGTCTTGGACGAGGTCATCGGGGGGTGCGTGAACTTTTACTTGCAGGCCGGCGGGGCCCTGGATGCGCCGAGGAAGGCCGTTCTGGAGGATTGTCGGGCGGATTTGGTGCGGTTGTTGCCAGACATGGAGGAGACGGCAGCTTCCTACTTCAGCCGGTTGGAAACCCTTGCCGGGCTGCTCATCCAGGCCTCTGATTGATCTCCATCTGGGTACTTGCAACCCTGAAACGTGTCCGTTACCATGACGTGGCCGTATTTCGAAGGCTTTTCAAGAGAGCTTCAGGATAGCGGGTTCATCTAACTCTGATAACGGGAGGAAGCATGGGTGTGCGGGTAAGGGGCATGGGACTGATGGCCTGGGCTTGTTCGTTGGTGCTCCTGTTGTCGGCGCCGGCGAACGCCGAGCAGTACGAGCTGACAGAATCCGAAGTGATGGATGCTACGAAGTTCAACACTACCGACGTGTCGCTCTTCGGGATCAAAATCGGGGATTCGGAAGCGAAGGTCAAAGACAAGCTCATCAAGATCAAAATCCCGGGAGTGAAGGTCGAAGTGCAGGACGTCTTCGTCATGCTGTATGACAAACGAAGCCCCAGTAACCCCATGGCCGGGGTCCGGCTCACGGACGGGAAAGTGGACTATATCTTCATCACGCAACGGTTTGCCCACCTGGCCGCCGGGGTTTTCCGGCTGGTTTTGCGGGGTGACGGCATCGAAGAGACCAGGAAACTGCTGGGCAAGGAGGAGTTCAGCGAGGACTCAACCACGTTCACCCGGTTGAATTACAAGGGCGGAACGATGGTAATTCTCTTTTCCGGTCGGGATATCACCGTGGAGTTCAACACCGGCGTCTAGGGGCGGCGATCGACGCTCACTGTGGCCGGATCACGGGGCGGTGGTGTCGGTCCTCTCTTCGGAAGACTGGAGGCCGAGTTCGATCAGTTCTTGGGCCCGCCACCAGCGCCGGCGGGCGTTCAGCAGCACAAGCAGCAGCTCTTTATCCTCGCGCGTCACGACAGCGATCAGACAGCGTCCCGCTTCCCTCGTATAACCGGTTTTCACCCCGACCACGCCCTCCATGGTACCCAGCAGGCGGTTGGTCGTCCGGGCGACGAACTTCTTCCGCTGATCGGCCGTGCGGATGACGGCGGCCGGCTCCCTGACGATCGCGGCGAAGGTCTCATTCCCCATGGCGTAGGTGGTCAAGGCGGCGAGGTCTTTGGCCGTCGAATAATGGTCGGGCATGTCGAAGCCGCAGGCGTTCTGGAAGTGCGTCCGGGTCAGTCCGAGGGTGGCTGCCTTGGCATTCATCTTCGCGACGAAGGCCTCCTCATCGCCTGCCACGTGCTCGACAGCGGCCAGGCAGGCGTCGTTTGCCGAGCGGATCAGCATGGCTTGCAGGAGGCCCCGTAACGGGACCAACTGGCCGGGCTTCAGACGGAGCTTGATCTTGTGGGCCGCCGCTGCCTGTCGGCTCACCGTGACCTGGTCCTCAAGGTTGCCTTCTTCGAGGATCACGACGGCCGACATGATTTTGGTGAGGCTGGCGGGAGCCATAGGCTGGTCGGCGTGATGTTCGAGCAGGATGCGGCCGCTCTTGTGGTCTTGCAGCAGAATGCCCTCCGGCGACGCAAGGTGTCGCGGGGCATGCCGCGAATAGGCCTTGGGGGTCTTGACTTGAGCGGGGCTCCCTTTCGGAGCACGGACGGTACGGGAAGGAGGATCCGATGCCGAGGCGACCGCATGGCCGATTGACAGCAGGTAGAGCACGACTGAAGCCACCGCGCCGGCGACCAGGCGACCGCGGGAGCGCTTCATGAAGGGATCGTGACCCGGAGTTTCAGATCTTTCAGCCCGGCCTCCAGCACCTGGTGGAAGAATCGCAGCAGGTCAGCCAAGTCCAGCCAGAACCCGCAGTTCAGACATCGGGCGTACACGCGGCGACTGTCCAGCGTGTACTGCCGCTCGAACATCATGAACCCTTGGCATTTCAGGCACATCATGCGCTGACACTTTGGCACGGCGATAGGTCGGAGTCAAGCGAAAAGACGCGCCCCATGCTCATTCATTTGATCCGGTTCATGATGATGGCGATGCACCCGGCGAGCAGGCCGCCGCCGGTGATGGTGAGCACGAAATTGGTGAGGCTCTTGCCCCCGTTGATCAGGTCCTGCACGCCTCCCTGCACCATCAACACCGCGAGTGTCAAGACCGCTCCTGTCGTAAACCACCAGAGAAACGTCTTCACATGCCGGACTCCATGTCTTCCCGAGCCAATCTAGCCGTGATCCCTCTGAAATGTCAAGCTTACGGAATTCGCCTCAGTTCCGAGGCACGATGTTGGAACGCGGGTCCTTGGCCAGAAAGATCGAGATGGTGTTGGCGAGGTTGTTCGCGGTCACCAGGCCTGGCCTGGGATCCTGGGGCGCAAACGAGACGGCCGTGACCGCGAAGGGCGCGGCGCCGGTGCGGTAGCTGCGGGGAGGCTGCCAGAAGGTGCCGTCTCCCCTCCCGAGAAGGACGGAGAGATCGCTCGACAGGTTGTTCGCGACGGCGATGTCCGTCTTGCCGTCTCCGTCGAAGTCCTGGGTCACCGTCGCGATCGGACCGGCGTTCGCACCGAAGGAGATCCCTTGCGTGAACGTGCCGTCGCCCTTGCCGAAGAACACGCTGATGTCGTCCCGTTCGCCGTTGACGACGAGCAGGTCCTGATGGCGATCGCCATTGAGGTCCAAGACAGACACGTTGAGCGGGCTGTGGCCGGTCTTGTACGCGACAGGCGGGCGGAAGGTGCCATCCCCGTTGCCCAGAAAGACCACGACGCTGCTGCTCATTTTGCCCCCGTGCGTCACCACGAGGTCGGGTAGGCTGTCCTCGTTGACGTCCGCGGCCACGACAGCGGTCGGGGTGTCGCCGTATTCGTAGATGGCCTTTTGCAGAAACCTGCCGTCCCCTCGCCCGAGAAGGACCAGGAGCTTGTCGTTGCGGAGGGCCACGGCGAGGTCCGCCTTGCGGTCTCCGTTGAAGTCTGCGACGGCCAAGCTGACCGGCGATCTGACTGCCGGATAGCTGTCTCCACGCGTGAACTGGCCGGTCCCGTCTCCCAGGAGGATGGTCACCCGATTGTTGCCGGCGGTCGCCACGGCCATGTCGAGCTTCCCGTCCTCGTTGAAGTCGTGAAGCACTACCGCCCGCGGCTGTTCCGGCATGCGGATGGTCACCGGGTCGCGAAAGTTGCCGTCGCCGATTCCGATCAGCACGCTGAGCGAGTCACTGCCGATGTTGGTCGTGATCAGATCGGCGACGCGGTCTCCATTCAGATCCCCCGTGATGACGCTCGTCGGATTTTTGCCGACCTCGATGGTTTTGTAGAGATAAAAGAGGTCGGGGGCCTGGTGGGATTCGCTCCGTGTGCAAGCGGCTCCTGCCAACAGGAGGAGACAGGCCGAGAGACGCAGGAACAGATGGCGCGGACGGTCCATAAGCTTCGTATTCTACGGAGTCGGCAGCGGTGGCGCAACCGCGTCTTGCACTGCGTCTTGCGCCGCCCGTGTCCCTGAGATAGACTCGCCTCATGCCGATCTCGGATGTCAAAGATATCGCGCGCTATGCGGGACAGGAGGCGACGGTTCGGGGATGGCTTCGCCACAAGCGGATCGCGGGCAAGATCGCATTCCTCGTCGTGCGGGACGGGACGGGCGACATTCAGGCCGTCGTCAGCAAGGTTGCAGTCGGGGACGAAGCATTCGAGCTGACCAGCCGGTTGACCCAAGAATCATCTCTCGTGCTGACGGGAACCGTCCAAGCCGACGCGCGGGCGCCGGGCGGGCACGAACTGCACATCAACCGGCTGGAGGTGCTCCATCTCGTTCCGGAAGAGTTCCCGATCCAGCCCAAAGAGCACGGGACCGGCTTCCTGATGGAACATCGGCACCTCTGGATCCGATCCCACCGCCAGCAGGCCATCTTGCGGATCCGTCACGAGCTCATCCGCGCCTGCCGCAATTTTTTCGATGACCGCGGGTTCTTCCTGGTCGACACGCCCATCTTCACCCCGAACGCCTGCGAGGGGACGACCACGCTGTTCGAGACCGATTATTTCGGCCAAACGGCCTATCTGACCCAGAGCGGCCAGCTGTACAACGAAGCGACCGCCGCGGCGTTCGGCAAGGTGTATTGTTTCGGGCCGACCTTCCGGGCCGAGAAGTCCAAGACCAGGCGCCATCTCATGGAGTTCTGGATGGTGGAGCCGGAGGTCGCCTTTGCGGAGCTCGCCGACGTGATGACGCTGGCCGAGGAGTTCCTGACGTCTCTCGTGGCCCGTGTGCTGGAACATCGGCGGGAAGAGTTGAAGGTCCTGGAACGGGACGTGAAAAGGCTGGAGGCCGTCGTCCCGCCGTTTCCCCGGATCACGTACGCCGAAGCAGTGGAACGGCTGCAGAAGAAGGGCAACCCGATCCAACCGGGTGACGACTTCGGGGGGGACGAGGAGACGATCCTCTCCAACGAGTTCGACCGTCCGGTGATCATCCACCGTTATCCGACCGCCTTGAAGGCGTTCTACATGCAAAATGACCCTGAGAACCCGGATCTCGCTCTGTGCATGGACGTGCTGGCCCCGGAAGGGTACGGCGAGATCATCGGCGGCGGGCAGCGCATTCATGAACGCGACAAGCTGCTCGCACGCCTGAAAGCCCACGGGTTACCCCAAGATGCCTTCCAATGGTACGTGGACCTACGCACGTTCGGAACAGTCCCCCACGCCGGTTTCGGGATGGGTATCGAACGGGCCGTGGCGTGGATCTGCGGGCTGGAGCATGTCCGGGAGACCATCCCCTTCCCCCGCCTGTTGTATAAGATCTACCCCTAAGTACAGAATCTAGTACCACGACTTTCAGGCTCATCGGTCCGGCTTCCAGTCAGTCAGCCTTCTTCGGCAGGGTATTATCCACAGGATTGACTTTTATTGACAGCTTTCCTATCCAGGCAGAATGTCATAAATTATTCTTGACAACCAGGTAACGGAGCGTATACTGTCGCCCAGTTAGTGGGTGAAAGTGGGAATGAGTGGTTCTCTCCTAATGATAAAACGTTAAGACAATGGAACCTGTTCGGGATTGCAGTCATGCACCGCCCTGTGATGCTGCACGAAGTGCTGGCTTGGCTGCAACCAAGGGCTGGAGGGATCTATCTCGACGGGACGATCGGGGCAGGAGGGCACAGCTTGGCCATCCTTGAGGCGAGCGCACCGGATGGGCGGATCGTCGGGTTGGATCGTGACGCAACGGCGGTGGCGACGGCCAGGCAGGCGCTGCTCCCGTACGGCGATCGGGCGGTGATCGTGCAGGCTGCTTATGGCGATGCCCCACGTGTGGTGCGTGAGACGACGGAGCGCCATCTCGATGGCGCCTTGCTGGACCTGGGTGTCTCCTCCCTGCAGCTGGACACGCCTGCCCGGGGCTTCAGTTTTCTGTCGGACGGACCGCTGGACATGCGGATGGACATGCGGGACTCCGTGACGGCTGCGGACCTCGTCAATCGCCTGCACGAGAAGGAGCTGGGCCGGATCATTGAGGAGCACGGAGAGGAGCGCTACGCTCGGCGCATTGCCAAAGGGATCGTCCGACGGCGAACCCAAAGCCCCATTCTAACGACGCTGGCGTTGGTCGAGGTCATCCGAGAAACAGTGCCGCCAGCATACCTGCACAGACGGCTCCACTTCGCTACGCGGACCTTTCAAGCGTTACGGATCGCCGTCAATCACGAACTTGACAACCTCGAACCAGCGCTGCGACAGATCGCCGCGCTGTTGCGTCCCGGCGGTCGGCTTGTGGTCCTCGCCTTCCATTCGCTCGAAGACCGCGTCGTGAAACAGACATTTCGGGCACTGGCGCAGGGACCAGCGGCGGGTTTCACTATCCTGACCAAACGCCCGGTCACCCCGTCGGCCCAGGACTGCGCCGAGAATCCCCGTGGTCGCAGCGCCAAGCTGCGGGTGCTGGCTGCGCAGGAGGCCGCCGCATGAAATTCCTGGCTGGAACCGTGCTGTTAGCGCTTGCGCTCGGCGCCGTGTGGGAGAAAATGGATATCTACCGGACCGGGTACGCGATTGAGCAGCTCCAGGCACGGAAGAAGCAGGTGCAGCAGGAGCAGAAAACCCTGCAACTGGAGTTCGCCCGGTTGACCGCGCCGGATCAGATCGAACGGGTGGCAGTCTCTCGGCTCGGCATGATGCGGCCCCGGTACGATCAGGTCGTGCTGGTCCAGAACGGTTCGCCGCCATCGAGGACCGAGCCGGCCGGTCGCGTTGTCCCGGCGTCGCATACCCAGTGACAGAGGGCCGGCGTCTGCCATGATGGAAGAGGACGCCAGACGCTGGCGGACAATCGTGGCGGGGGTCCTGCTGGGCCTTGGCTTTCTCCTCGCCTTGGGCCGCCTGTTCGACTTACAGGTACTCCGCGCGGAGGAGTTGGCCCAGTTGGCCGGCCGCCAGCACCAGAAGATTCTCACGGTGGAGGGTGGGCGTGGCGCAATCTCCGATCGAAACGGTAAGATCTTAGCGATCACCATGGAGGTGCCTTCGGTCTTCGGCGCGCCGAAATACGTGTCGGACCCCCGGGCCACGGCCGTCCGTCTCAGCCGCGTGCTCAAGGCGGACGCGCGCCAACTGGAAGCCAAATTGAAGAGCGAGCGGGACTTTGTCTGGTTGCAACGGCGCCTCGCGCCCGAGCGGGCGGAGGGGCTACAGAGTCTTTCCCTCGACGGCATCGGGGTCATTCCTGAGGGGCGCCGGTTCTATCCCAAAGGGGTCATGCTGTCGCACGTCCTCGGGTTCGGCAATATCGACAACCAAGGCCTGGAGGGGCTGGAGCGGCGGTACGATGCTGTGCTTCGGGGCGAGCGAGGCCGGCTCGTAGTCGAACGGGACGCCTTCGGCGGGGCCGTGTTTCCCAAGGGGCTCAATTACGTCGCGCCGTCCCCGGGCAAGGATCTGGTCCTTACGATCGATGAGGTGATTCAATATATCGCGGAACAGGAGTTGGCCGAGGCGGTAACGCGCACGCGGGCGGCCTCGGGCGTCGTCATCGTGGTGGAGCCGAAGACCGGCGCGCTCCTGGCCATGGCGATGCGGCCGACCTTCGATCCCAATGAGCCGAAGGGGGATCCGAACCTGTGGCGCAACCGCGCCGTCAGCGACGCGTACGAGCCAGGCTCGACGTTCAAGCTTGTGGCCGCTGCGGCGGCGCTCGAAGAGAAACTGGTCTCGCCCGACGAGTTCATCTACGGCGAGAACGGCCAGTATGTGGTGGAGAACACGGTGGTTCACGATCACCACAAAAACGGGTGGATGACCTTCGCCCAAGTCCTTCAGCGATCCAGCAACATCGGGATGGTCAAGGTGGTGGAGCACCTGGCGCCGGAAAAGCTGGCCTGGTACATCAACGCCTTCGGGTTTGGTCAAAAGACGGACGTCGATCTGACGGGAGAACAGCGGGGCCTGGTCAAGGATCTCCACGATTGGAGCCGACGCACGCGGGCTTCGATCGCCATGGGCCAGGAGATCGGGGTGACCCCCTTGCAGTTGGTGATGGCAGTGTCGGCCATTGCGAACGGAGGCTGGCTGATGCGGCCCTACGTGGTGTCCGAAGTCCGATCCTCGACCGGGGAGACCATTGCTCACTTGGAACCGGTCGTCCGCCGTCGCCCCATCTCCGCGCAAACGGCTAAGGCCCTGACCGAGATCATGCGCGGCGCTGTCCTGCCGGGCGGCACCGGCACGCTCGGGGCTGTGCCCGGGTACGACGTGGCCGGCAAGACCGGGACCGCGCAGAAGATCGATCCGCTCACCGGAGGCTATTCGGCGATGCGGATGGTCAGTTCGTTCGTCGGGTTCCTGCCGGCGGATGATCCCAAGCTGGCCATCCTGGTCGTGGTGGATGAGCCGCAGACCGAGCACTGGGGAGGCACCGTGGCGGCGCCCGTTTTCCAGCGGATTGCGGCGCAGGCTGTTCGCCATCTGGGCATCGTGCCGAAAACGGAGCAAGGCCAGATTCTTGCAGCGCGATGAGACTTCGGGAATGCGTGGACGCCCTCGACGGAGTGACGATGCAGGGCAGTCTCGATCGGGAGATCACCGGGCTGACGGATGATTCGCGGCGGGTGTCCCCCGGTGGGCTGTTCGTCGCAGTGAAGGGTACGCAATCGGACGGCCATCGCTTTCTCGCGCAGGCCGTCACGGCGGGTGCCGGTGCGATCGTCGTGGAGAAGGGGCAAGTGTCCGCAGAGACGCTGGCGTCGCTCGGGGTACCGGTGATCCAGGTTGGCGACTCGCGCCGGGCCTTGGGTCTGCTGGCCAGTCGGTTCTATGGGGAGCCGTCCCGCCGGCTGAAGGTGATCGGCGTGACCGGCACCAACGGGAAGACGACGACGACCTATCTCTGCAAGTCGATCCTAGAGGCTGCCGGCGTGCGGGTGGGCCTGATCGGTACCGTGGCTTACGTGTTCGGCGACGAACGGGTGGCGGCGACCCACACGACCCCCGGTGCCGTGGAGCTCCAGGGCTTGCTTCGAAGAATGGTGGACGCGGGTATGCAGGCGGTGGTGATGGAGGTGTCCTCGCATGCGCTCGCGCTCGATCGGACGGCGGGATGCCAATTCGGGACGACGGTGTTCACCAATCTTACGCAGGACCACCTGGATTTCCATGCCGACATGGAAGATTACTTTCGCGCGAAGCTACGGCTCTTCACGGCGCTGGCCTCAGATGCCCGCGCCATCGTGAACGGCGACGATCCCTACGGCGGGCGGGTCGTCGAGGCCACGCGGGCCAGGGTGTGGACCTACGCCATCGATCGCCCGGCCGATCTGCGCGCCGAAGACGTGCAGATGTCCCTGAACGGCGTGCGGTTCACGGCCCGTACGCCGGCGGGATCGGTCGCCCTCCGCTGTCGACTCGTGGGCCGCCACAATGTCCACAATATCCTGGCGGCGGTCGGAAGTGGGTTGGCGCAGGGCGTGCCGCTGGAGGCGATTGCCGAGGGGGTCGCCGCGCTTCGGAATGTCCCGGGTCGGTTCGAGCAGGTGGACGCCGGCCAGCCGTTTACGGTGGTCGTCGACTACGCCCACACCGAGGATGCGCTCTACCGGT
>VBOF01000369.1 GCA_005877855.1 Nitrospirota bacterium
GTGTACGTTCCCCTAAACTGTGCCGTTAGTGACTAAGCGTTGGTTCTCTCCTCTTTTATCGGCTCCTCGTCGAGCCGTTCGGTCATACTCTTAGGATTACCCCTCACCCTGGCCCTCTCCCTCAAGGGGCGAGCAACTGTCTTTCCTGTCAAGCGCACTGAGCCATTTCAGGGCGCCACGGGGTCCGATGTTTCATCATCGCATTCAGAATGATCAGCAGTTTCCGCATGCAGGCCGTCAGCGCGACCTTCTTCGCCTTCCCGGCCGCGCGCAGGCGTTGATAGAACATGCGGAGGACGGGATTGAAGCGAGCCGCCACGATTGCGCCCATATAGAGCACGGCGCGGACTTGCGCCCGGCCGCCCCAGACCATGCGTTTCCCGCGCAACGTGCCACTGTCACGGTTCAGCGGGGCGACCCCCACCAGCGCGGCAATCTGCTTGCGGTTCAACGTGCCTAACTCCGGGAGTTCTGCCAACAGCGTCCGCGTCACCACCGGCCCTACCCCGGGGACGCTTTGCAGCAGATCCTCCTGCTCCCGCCAGATGGGACTGGTGCGGATCGCCTGATCGAGATCGTCATCCGCTCGCGCCAACTCAGTCGTGAGCCAGTTCAGGTGGACCTGAATCCGCTTCTGCACCCGCTTCGGCGTACCCTCCAGGCGGTTCTTTTCGGCGGTGAGCATCTCCACGACCTGCCGCCGCCGGGCAATGAGCGCCGCCAACTCCTGCGTGGGCGCATCCGGCACCGGACGCAGGGCGGGCCGGACTGCCTGGGCAAACCGTGCGAGCACCTGAGCATCGAGTGCGTCTGTCTTGGCCAGCTGCCCGGTCGCTTTGGCAAAGTCGCGCACGTGGCGCGGATTCACCACGACCACCGGCAATGCCGCGTCGACCACGGCCCGGACCAGAGGGCGTTCCAAGCCGCCGGTGGCCTCCACCACAATCATGGTCGGCTTCACTCTCCTTAGGTGTGCCACCACGGTGGCGATGCCGCTCTCGGTGTTCGCAGCCGATAGCCGGGGACCCTCGGGCCGCTGCGCAAGATCCAACTGAGCCTTTGCGACATCAATGCCGACAAACACTGACCTCTCTCCCATGGCTTCCTCCTCTGTGGCCCGGCCTTGCACGAATGCGGGCTTCAATAGCCCAAGCAACTGTTCGGGCTCGCTGAAGATATAGGGACGTGACGACCAAGACTCGCCCACGGCCTCTCGCGACCAGAGGGAATTCGGTCTGCCATGTCCGGGTTGGATTCAGCATTATCCCTTCATGTCCGATGTCAGTGGTCAAGATACAAGGGGAAGAGTTGTATTCCTACGGCGCGAAGCGCTGGCGGCGCCAGAGGATGTAGGCGGTGAAGAGGGCGAGGGACAGCAGGAAGGCGATCCGGATGCGATGGGGGCCCGGCAAGACGGCCAGGTTCACGCCGGCATTGATGATGCCGAAGCCGGCGTACAGCAGATAGACGAAAAGACCCCACCGCTTGACCAGCAGGAAACCCACGCCGATGAGGATGTGCAGGGTGGGTGACTGGGCCTTGGAGAGGACCCCCCAGACGCCGGGCAGGGTCGTGCCGAGGATTTTCAGCCCGTAGTCCGGCCTCGCCTGGATGATGTACAGGTCGGTCAGGGCAGTGAGCAGGAAGAGAAAGCCGATGGCCTGCAGGTCCACGCTGCCGCGCGACGACAGAGGGATGATAGGGAAGAGCGAGCTAGGGCTGCTGGACGAGTAGGCGTCCAGGACTTGTCGCGCCCAGCAGACCGCCCCGACGATCGGGACGAAGACATACAGAAGAAACGGGGTGAAGGGGCCTTCGAAGGCGTACCCGAAGTACCACGCGGCCCCTACCATGATCCCCAGCGTCAGCACCTCGGCACCCTCGTTACCCCCCGAGGGTGTCAAGGGTCTCTTTGAGGCTCTTGTGGATGCACGTGAAGATCGGGGTATCGCGCAGGGTGTAGCGGCTCCCCTCGGTTTCGCGCAAGGCCATGACCAGGTCCAGGAAGTCTTCCGGCTTGTCGCTTTCGAAGGCCACGACCCATTCCTGGTCATCCAGTCCAAACGAATACGTCGTGTTGAGCTTGACCGACGGGAACCGATGCCCTACTTCGATGTGCTCGTCCATCATCCCCTGCCGGGCCGCCTTCGTGAGGAGGAACCAGCCGCGGGTCTTCAGGAACGGATAGACGAAGATATATTTGCTCTTGCCGGGCACGATGGTCAGACGCTTGCTCTCCTGGTTGTCGTGGGTGTGGTGGTCCACGTAGATGGAGCGTTTCGTCATCGCGAGGTAGGAGTACGGCGTCGAGAGGTACTTGCCCAACGCGCTGGCAAGGATCTTGGTGGTCATTTCCTGGAAGAGTTCCAGCTCATAGCTGATTCGCCAGAGCATGAAGTCGCAGTCCCCGCGGATGCCGACCGTCGAGTAGGGGATGACCATCACCTTGCCGGCATAGTCCTCGACCGCCCGGATGAACTCCTGCTTCCCTTGAGTCCGTTCGGATTCCGGCAGGCGCCGCCAGGCGGGATCGACCTTGTAAAACACGAAATTGACGAATTGGCGCCGTTGCGGCTGCTGCTCAGGTCCAGCCATGCCCCTTCCTCCCTAACAGAGCCCTCCTTGTAGCACCAGGCGCAGAGTGTTGTCAATCGCCGTGGCCAGGGGGTAGCGCGTGAAATTTTCTATCACGTTGAGGCCCTTGGGGTGTATACTCTAACTCCAACCGTGGGAGCCCTTCCGGAGAGCTTCGGGCGGGGACGTCGAACGCCTCACCCCTCACATGGACGGCATCGTGCGGTATCTCCCCGCGGCCAAGCGTGAGTTCCTCCGCCGAGAAGGGGGGAATTTTGTTGGCGATCCCGACCGGCAGGGAACCGACATGCTCCCGCAGGAAACCATGGCCATGATTCGGTTCTTCAAGTCGCCCGAGGAGATGCGCTGCACCTGGGTCGTGGACGACGGGTGTGTCTTCCTGTATCCAGCCACCCAGCCCGCGCCTGGCAACGGCCACAGTGTACCCGTGCAGTATTGTGCCGTGCATTCCTACGCGTTGGAGCGCGGCATGGACTGGCAGAGCTTCAAACAGGCGGATTGCGTGCAATATCCCCTCTGTGTCTACGAGCAGGACAGCCGGACGGTGCTGGCCTTGCAGGAAGAGCCGGGCCACGCCGGGGTTCCGTGTCTCAACAACCCCATCGGGCCCCCCATGTACCGCAGCCTCGAGGGCACCATCATCTACCTCCTGGGTGAGCGCTTCAATGAAAAGGTCCAGGCTTACGGACGCGAGCATTTCCCGGAGTGAACAGCCGGGGTAAGGGGCCCTCCCATGGTGCGCGCCGAGATCATCGCGATCGGCTCCGAACTGGTCCTCGGCGGCGTGGCCGACACCAACTCGCTCTACCTCGCCGACGAACTGCTGAAGGTCGGCATCCAGGTCCGCTACAAGACCGTCGTCGGCGACGATACCAAGGATATCGAGGCGGCCCTCCAGCACGCGGTGGGGCGGGCGGACGTGGTGATCACCACGGGGGGCCTGGGCCCGACCCAGGATGATCTGACCCGCAAGGCCGTCGCGCGGATGACCGGCCGGCGGCTGGTGCTGCACGACGAGACCCTTCAGCGCATCACCCAGCGACTCACGGCCCGGCGTCGCCGAATGACGTCCGAGCAGGCCACGCAGGCCCTCGTCCCGAAGGGTGCCCAGGTCAT
>VBOF01000264.1 GCA_005877855.1 Nitrospirota bacterium
CCTGCGGCTGGGGAAGGCGGTGCCGGTCGTCCTGTAAGGCAGGCATGCACTGCGCCATCACCGATTCATGTCATTGCGATGAGTGAAGCGACGAAGCAATCTCGTTGTTGGCATGTCATCGCGAGGGGCGAAGCCCCGTGGCGATCTCAGTTGAGATTGCTTCGCTTCGCTCGCAATGACAGCGTGGGCTTTGGTCGCTCGCAATGACACTACAGGTCGCCGGCGAGGTAGATGCTGCCGGTCGGCTGCGGGCGGCCGCCTGCCGGTTCGAGGCTGACCGCGAATTTCTTGATCTGGCTCACGCCGGGGATGTCGCGCAGCAGCAGGCGACCCTTGTGTCCGTGGTCGAGCGTGAACACGCCGGCGCTGATCGGCTTGTTGGTGATGATCCAAAGCTGGTAGGACTTGCCGGTTGGGAGAGGCGGGAGGTTGTTGGCGTAGAAGAACCCGCGCCCCGTGCCCGGCTCCACAAAGACCATGGCGTAGGCCTCTTTCGCCTTGTCGGTCCCGCTCAACGATGCCATCTTGGTGGTGGGGGAGGTCAGGATGCGGACGAGATCGTCGCTGCCTGCCTGGACGACATCGGTGCGGGAGCGGTCTTTGGCGCCGCGCCCCGGTGGGAGTTGCGCTTTGAGCGTTTCGATCTGTTCCTCATGTTGGGCGAGTAGCTGGTGCGTGGTCCCTAGAGCCTCGACGGCGCGTTTTACCTCGTTCGTCGCTTTGGTGAGCGCGGCCTGCTTCTCCTCCAACTGGCTTTTGAGGTCGGCGATCGCCAGCCTCCGTTGCGCCGCCTCTGCTCTCTCGTGGGTTGTCGCCGTTCGTTCCCCTTGAAGCGTGGTGTACAGGTACGTGGCGTAGCCTCCCACGCCAAGCAGCAGGGCTCCAAGCGCCGCGGCCAGGGCGGGGGACGCTGCCCTCAACTGGTCCAGCCGCTGGAAAAACTCATTGCGGCGCGTCACGGGCCTCCGTGGCGGCCTCTCAGGCAGGGTCTGCGGGATCCAAGAGGAGGCAGGGGGCGATGCCAGGTTCGGCGGCGCAGTCGGGATAGGCACCGGGGACGCGGGCTTCTCCTCTCTCAGGTTGGTGGTGGAAGTGGCGGCGGGTCCGGAGAGTGCGGTCATGATTCTGGACTTGAGTGCGGGCGGGGGCGTCTGGGGCCGCAGCGCGTAAGGGAGCATGGTCACGGCGCTCTGGTATTGCCCAAGCAGGGTGCTGCACGCCGGGCACCCGGCCGCCAGGTGCTGCTCCATCTCGCGGACCGCGTCCGGGTCGAGCGCGCCCAGCGCGTACAGGCTCAGGTTCTCTTCCAGTTGCTCGTGGTCCACCTGGTCTCCTAGTCGGGAATTCCCAACTTTTCCTCCCAGAGCGGCTTCAGGCCATCCCGGAGTTTGTCCATTGCAAGACGGATTCTCGTCTTGATCGTCCCCAAAGGCACATGCAAGCGCTCGGAGATCTCCACGTGCGTCAATCCCTGGTAGAAGGCGAGCTCGATCACTTGCTGCTGCACCGGCGGCAGGGCCTTGAGGGAAGCCTGTACCAGGGCATGGCGCTCGTTGGCCGCGCTAATGTCCAGGGCGTCCATGTCCCGGGAGACGAGGTCCGAGGCGGGCGTGTCGTCAAGGGAGGCGGTCACGTCCCTACCGCGGGAGGCCAGCGCGCGGACCCAATCAATGGCGCGGCTTCTTGCCAGCGTCACCAGCCACGCCATCGGAGCGCCTCGAGTGGGGTCGTAGTTCGAGGCCTTGCGCCAGGCTTCCAGGTACACCTCCTGCAGGAGGTCCGCCGCGTCGCCCGGGTTCCTGACGATCCGTAACACGAGGGTGTAGAGCAACGAACTGGTCTGCTCGTAAAGCCGGGCGAACGCCTCCTGGTTCCCCTTGGCGACCCGCGCCAGGAGTTCCCGATCGACGGAGGAGGAGTTCTGAGGGCTCAGAGCGTCCATGCGCCGTGCATCAAGCTTACAGTGGAATCTCAGGGGCGCATCATAGCATTTACGGATGGAGACGGCAAAAAGTTGTGTCCGAAAGAAATTATTTCGTGCATCCGACGGATGCCCCGGCTCGTAGGCGTTGGCAGTGAACGAGCCTACGATCAACAACCACAGGGAGGGGGGTATGAACATGGTCAATCGAGTTTCAGGATGGGCGCTGGGGGGCCTGCTGCTGGCGGCGGCTGCCTGTAGCTATGATGGAGGGATGACCCAGAAGAGTGCGATGACACCGACGTTGTACGAGCGTCTGGGCGGCGAGGGGGCCATCACGGCGGTCGTGGAGGATTTCGTCGGGCGCGTGGCCGCCGATAAACGGATCAACGGCAAATTCGCTCTCGCCAACATTCCCCGGCTGAAGATGCTGTTGGTGGAGCAGATCTGCGCGGCGTCCGGAGGACCCTGCACCTACACCGGCCGCGACATGAAGACGGCCCATGCCGGCATGGGCATCACGAGCCCCCAGTTCGACGCGTTGGTCGAAGACCTGGTCGCCACGCTCGACAAGTTCAAGGTCCCGGCCCGCGAGAAGAATGAGCTGCTGAGCGTGCTGGGACCCATGAAGTCGGACATCGTGACGGCGATGTAAGGGACCGCGCAGATTTGAAATCAGAGGCAACGGAGTAGTAGGATGCCCTTAGCCGCCGCGGCGTAATCGAGGACCGCAGGACCAGGGGTAGCGATGTTGACTCCGACGCAATGGCTCCAGTTCACCTCGTGGTGGAGGCAGACGGCGAAGCGGCTAGGCGTGGATACCCAGTGCGAGAGCTTTCTTGCGCCGGAGTCCGGCGGTATGGAAGCCCTGATGAAGGTGCACGGCGCCGAGGGCGACCTCGATTACGTCCTGTTCGTGATGATCCGCTACTGGGTACCGCCCGTCCTGCCTCCTGCCGGCAAGGAGCGGACGGGGAAGAGCGACCCCGACTACTGGATCGAATCCGAGCGGATTCTCAAGCAGGCCGTGAGCCGCCTGCGCGAGCTGCGTCCCTTCCTGCAGATGCTCACGGAGTCCCAGCCCGGCCCGAGCCCGCAGCCGCACAGCCCGCAGGCGCAGGGGGACAGCCCCGCAACTCCGGAGCTGGACCTCTCGGCGCTGCTCGAGGGCATCGCTGGGGCCGCCGGGCGCCTCGGCGGGCCGGACTACACGTCCGTGATCAAAAGCCTGAACTCCACGCCGTTCCGCCAGGTCGTCCATTTCCGCCACAACAAGAAGCACAGCACCGAGGTGTGGGTGGTCTTTCTGCTCAAGGAGCATCTGCGATCGGCGGGGCTGGGAAAGGACCGGGCCTGGCCGATCGTGTGCGACGTGATCACGGCGGCGGGCGTCCGCAACGCGGAAGGAGAGCCGTACCAGCCGGACGAGCTCAAATCCTGGTGGACGAAGCAATGGCCGCGGTCCTACGCCTTGCTGACGACCAAAGACGCCGTCGTCCTGCCGACCGAGTTTGCCTACCAGAGCGACTACCAGTGGTTCCAGGCCTGGATGAGCCACCAGATCGAGTCCCAGCGCGACTGACCCCCGCACGGGTAAGCCTTTCAGATTTTCAGTTCTTGACCGACATCTTCCCGTTCCTTGCGGATCCTTCCCTATTCTTCCTTTTCATTTTTGTCTTTTCCTATTGTTTCATACGCTGTCATATTTTTAAGGCTTACTGGAAATCTTTTTATGTGCTAGGTAGGCCACGCGCCGATTTTCAGGAAGAGGCCGACCATAAACATCGGAGGCAAGATCGTACCCCTGTGGTGTCAACCCGTCTTTTGTATGGGGTAGACCTACATAAGTAGGATTGCGCGTTTCCTCCAGTTCTACTAGTGTCCCTCTTCCTGACGTCAGTCATGGCCTAGACCGCCAAGCATGTTGAACGTCGAGTGACCACGGTATGACCTAAGGAGACTGGTGATGGCGACTGTCTACGAAACCTTGGTGCTCGCCTCCACCTCGTATGGGGGGCTTCGTCCCGGTCCGGTCGCCCCCGGCTGGAAGTTGCTGCAGACCAACGACGGCAAGCCACTGCTTAGGGTAGACGCGAAGTCGGGTTTCGAGGCGGCGGCCTATCGCAACGAGACGACCGGCGAGATCGTCGTTTCATACGTGGGCACAAATGACTGGGGCGATGTCTTCGGGACGTACCCGCAGATCGTCGGCGGGAAAATGCCGATTGAGCAGTTCGTACAAGCGATTGATTTCCTCAACCAAGTCCGCGAAGGGAACCCCGGCGCCACCCTGGTGCTTACCGGCCATTCGCTCGGCGGTTTTCTAGCCCAGGCCGTCTCAGTCTTTGTGAGAAGCCGGGAAGACCTCGCGATTCCCACCACGACCCTTGAAGCTCCCGGGGCACGGTCGGCAATCGAGAGATTGCTTGACAAACCCATCGACGGCCTGACCAGCCAGATCACGAACTACGTTCACCCGAGCGACCAAATCGGAACGTTCAGGGACCACGCGGGGGAGGTGCGGTACTGGGGGGGCATCGAGGGTCCGGGAGTCGGTGAGGCGCCGTGGTGGGCACAGATTCTAGCCTCGCCGGTCCTTGCCCTCGGCTTCGTCCCTTCCATCTTTCTCACCCACAAGATACCCAATGCCGTGGAGTGGTTTCGCGATGACCCCGAGGGCCAGCGTGTCGTCCCCGGTTCGGCCCCCCCGGTGCAGAGCAGCGAGTCAATCTCTGGGGTTGAAGTGCCGTTACGAGTGAATTCGGAGTCGTCGACGGCAACGTCCGACGTCGTCACGAACGCGACGAGCAACTGGTTTGATACCTTGAGCGCGCCGTCCGAACTCGGGTTCGTCGCGCCCCCTACGCCGCCTCCGGTCCCAGCGCCGGTGGTGCTGCCGTCGGCACCCGATCTGCCGACGGGCGATCCCTCCGTGCCGCCGCCGGATCCCGCACCGCTGCCTCCGGACCCTGTGCCGCCGCCAACACCCGATGCGCTGCCCGATACGCAGGGTGTGGTGATGGAGATCGCTCAGCCGCCGGCCGTCGACGCAAGCGGCAGTGGCGACACTGCCTTGAGCAGTGCCAGTAGCGCCGGTGCATCCAGCGACGCCAGCACGGTGAGCTCTGCCACGGGCACCGGAGCCTCCAGCGACGGCAACGCCTCCACGGTCGGCGCGAACGGCAACAGTGCGGCGGCGGACGCGGCGTTGGCCGGCCACGATGGGGTAGCGCCGATCGATACGAGCAGCGTTGTGACGGACATCGTTCAGCCCCCGGCCGGCGGCGACGGCGGCAGTGGCGACGCTGCCTTTAGCAGTGCCAGTAGCGCCGGTGCATCCAGCGACGCCAGCACGGTGAGCTCTGCCACGGGCGCGGGGGCCTCCAGCGACGGTAGCGCGTCCCCGGCCGTCGGCGACGGTGGGGGCGACGGTGGTTCAGCCCCAGGTGATACGAACAGCGTCGTAACGGCCAGTGCTCAGGTGGACCAGCTCGGGAGTCAGGCGGCGCTCAATGGCGGCGAAGGCGCGTTGATTCCCGAAGATGTCACGCTGGTGCTGTCGGGGGTGGGCTCGGCGCGCACGATCGCCAGCATCGTCTCCTCGGACCTCCCCGACGACCAGAAGGCTCTCCAATCAGCGGCGGCGGCGGCCAGTTTCGCCTCGCAGGCGGTGGGTGCGACAACGCCGCTGGGCGAGGGGCTGGGCGCAGCGGGCGTGGCGCTTGATGTCGCTGCCATCGCGCTGTCCGACATGCCCGACGAGCAGAAAGGTCTCCGGTCAGCGTCGGCGGCGGCCAGTTTCGCCTCGCAGGCGGTGGGCGCGGAAACGGCGGCGGGCCAGGCGTTGGGCGCCGTGGGCGGGGCCCTTAGTGTCGCTGCCATCGCGCTGTCCGACATGCCCGACGAGCAGAAGGCTTTCAGGGCGGCGCAGACCGTGCTCACCATGGCCGCCCCGCCCCTCGCCATCCCGTCGATCGTCGGGTTCGCTGTGGAGGAGCTCGTCAACCTCGGGCTCGGCGAATACCAGCAGGGCGACATCTCCAAGGCGATCATGAAAGCCAAGCAGACCGCCCTGTTCCAGTACGGCAACCAGGCCCAGGAGGAAGCCCTCAAGTCGGCTCCGGATTTTAATGCCACGCTCAGGGCCCTCAGCGCGGCACCGCCCGGCACGAGCGGGCAGGTCCAGTTCGGCGTCGGCAACGAGTACGCTGGGGAAACCCTCGTCGGGCGGGCCGGGACCACGCAGACGCCAGGGTGGGAGTCTACCCTCCAGCGAATTTCCGATCCGACCGTAATCGCACAGCACCCTGACCTGGTCGCCAGCTTCATCCAGAATCTCTGGGTCCAGACAGGCCCGAGCGGGGCGGCCGCGTTCAACCAGGGCGCGACGCGCAACTACCAGACCTACCTCCTGTCGAAGCTCCCCTACACCCCGGAGTGGAACGCCGCGCGCCAGAAGATCCTGAACGCGGAGATCGTGGACCCGCGCGATACGGCCGCCCGCGACGCAGCCTCGGCCGCCGTGCCCGACCTGCCGGCCGACCAGTACCTGCGAGTCGGCAACGCGAAGCTCGACACCACCCACCAGTACGCCTTCTACAACGTGTGGCACGTCCCGCCTGACGTCGAGCCGATGCCGACGGAGCAGGCAGCGATGCAACTCGCGCAGAGCTATGCGAGTTACGGATTCAACGCCCGACCGCAGAACCCGACGCTCGTCATGGACCTCACGACAGGGAAGATGCTCTCGCAGCCGGTGACTGGACAGATCCCGCAGTATATGACCGGGTTCGAAGGCCAGCAGGTTTATGCGGGCTACTCTGTAGAGGTGACCACCGGGTACAAGCTTGATTCAGCCTACTTCGATCCCCAGGCGCCAGACACTCCCTATACAAAGGGACTCCGGGGCGAGACCGAGAGGGCCACGGCGCAAGTGGCCCAGACTGATGACTGGTGGCGAGCGACCTATGGCGGTGGGGGCGATCCGGTCGTCCTCGACCTGAATGAGGACGGCGTGCTGCTGCAGCCGGCGGCGAAAAGCGGTGTCGACTTCGATTTGAACGGCGACGGGTCCGTCGAGCGGATCGCCTGGGTGCAACCCGAGGACGGCCTGCTGGCGCTGGACCGCGACCATGACGGGAAGATTACCAGCGGGCGGGAGCTCTTCTCGGAGTTCTTCGATCCGAACCACGCGACGACGGGCCTCGGCGCGCTGGGGTTGTTCGACGCCAACCACGACAGAGTCATCGACACCAAGGATCCCGTGTTCGGGCAGCTGGAGGTGTGGCGGGATGCCAACCACGATGCTCGGACGGACCCGGGAGAGCTGCGCACACTCGATGCGCTCGGGATCACCGCCATCCAACTGGCGGGTGTGCCCGCCAACGAGCCGGTCGATGGC